>DUEN01000043.1 GCA_011176545.1 Caldilineae bacterium
AGCTGCGCCGCCGCAAACCCCGTTTTCCTGGTCCTCCCAGCGAAGCGGATTGGGGAGATCAGCCGACCACCTCAGTCGGCTGGAGAGCCCGTTTCCCCTGTAGGACGCGCTTCAGGAACTGCCCCGTGTAAGACTTCTCCACCTCGGCTACCTGCTCGGGGGTGCCCTCGGCGATCACCCAGCCGCCCTTGTCGCCCCCCTCCGGCCCCAGGTCGATGATCCAGTCGGCGTGCTTGATGACGTCCATGTTGTGTTCGATGACGATCACCGTGTTGCCCTGATCCACGAGGCGATCCAGGACGGATAAGAGCCGGGCGATGTCGGCGAAGTGCAGCCCGGTGGTCGGCTCGTCCAGGATATACAGCGTGCGACCCGTGGCGCGCCGGCTCAGCTCCTTGCTCAGCTTCACCCGCTGGGCCTCGCCACCGGAGAGCGTCGTGGCCGGCTGTCCCAACTTGATGTACCCCAGGCCGACGTCGTACAGCGTCTGCAGCTTGTTGCGGATGCGCGGGATGTTCTTGAAGAACTCCATCGCCTCTTCCACGGTCATGTCTAGCACATCGGCGATGGACTTGCCACGATACTTGATCTCCAACGCCTCCCGGTTATACCGCCGGCCGTGGCATACCTCGCACGGGACGTACACGTCGGGCAGGAACTGCATCTCGATCTTGATGATGCCATCGCCCTGGCAGGCCTCGCAGCGGCCGCCCTTGACGTTGAAGGAGAAGCGCCCAGGGCGATAGCCGCGCGCTCGCGCCTCGGGCAGGCTGGCGAACAGCTCGCGGATGTACGTGAAGACGCCAGTGTACGTCGCGGGGTTGGAGCGGGGTGTGCGCCCGATGGGCGACTGGTCGATGTCGATGACCTTGTCCAGGTTCTCCACCCCCAGGATGGCGTCGTGCTTGCCCGGCTTCTCCTTGGCCCGATAGAAGATCTGGGCCAGCCTCCTGTACAGCACGTCGATGATCAGGGTGGACTTCCCGGAGCCGGAAACCCCTGTCACCACGACGAGCTTCCCTAACGGGATGCGCACGTCGATGTGCTTCAGGTTGTGCTCGCTGGCTCCCTTGATGATCAGGTACTGGCCGTTGCCCGGCCGCCGCGCCTTCGGCACGGGGATCTCCTTATCCCCGCGCAGATAGGCGGCCGTCAGCGAGTCGGGGCACTTCAGGAACTCCTCCAGTGGGGCGGAGCAGACCACGTGCCCGCCCTTCTCGCCCGCGCCCGGCCCCAGATCCACGATCCAGTCGGCGGCGCGCATCATCTCCTCGTCGTGCTCCACTACCAGGACGGTGTTCCCCAAATCGCGTAGCCCCAGCAGGGTGCGGATCAGGCGGGCGTTATCCCGTTGATGCAGCCCGATCGACGGCTCGTCCAGGATGTAGAGCACCCCCATGAGCTGGGAGCCGATCTGGGTGGCCAGGCGGATGCGTTGAGCCTCGCCGCCACTGAGCGTGCTGGTCGGCCGATCCAGCGTCAGGTACTCCAGACCGACGTCCACCATGAAACGCAGGCGATCGCGAAGCTCCTTCAGGATCTGCCGGGCGATGGTGTACTCGCGCTGCGTCAACGGCGAATCGGGAGGCACCTGCGTGGGCTCGTTCTCGCTGGGCGTGCCCTGCAGCCACTCGATGAATTGAAGCGCCTCCGTCACGGACATGCACGTCACATCATAGATATTCTTGCCAGCGATGGTCACAGCCAGCGCCTCGGGGCGGAGCCGCTTGCCCCCGCACGCGGGACAGGGGCGGCTTGACATGAAGCGCTCCAGCTCGCTCTTGACATAATCGGAGGTCGTCTCCCGATAACGCCGCTGCAGATGCGGGATTACCCCCTCAAAGATGGTCTCATAGGTCCGTATGCGCCCCTGCGAGTTGCGATAGCGGATGGTGATCCTGTCGCCGCGGCGCCCGCCATACATGATGATGTCTTTTTGCTTGGCGCTCAGCTCCTGGTAGGGTACGTTCATCGGGATGCCGTAGTATTCACACGCGGCGCGCAGCAACTGGCTGTAGTAGGTCTCCCCCTGCCCCTGCCGCGGCGCCCAACCCGGCGCCTTGATCGCCCCCTCAGCCAGGGAGAGGGAGGGATCGGGCACGATCAGGTCGGGATCGAACTCCAGCTGGCTTCCCAGGCCGGTGCAGACCGGGCAGGCGCCGTGGGGGCTGTTGAAGGAGAAGGTGCGTGGCTCGATCTCCGGCAGGCTGATGCCGCAGTAGGCGCAGGCATAGTGCTCGGAGAAGATGCGATCGCGCGGCTCTTCGCCCGTGACGTCGCTGACGACCATCACGCCATCCCCCATGCGCAGCGCCGTCTCCACCGAATCGGCCAGTCGAGAGCGATCGAGGCCGGTGGGCTCGCTGCCGTTCCCGGGAGGGGTTGGCCTGCGCACGATCAATCGGTCCACGACTACCTCGATGGTGTGGTTCTTGTAGCGATCCAACTGGATATCCTCATCCACCTCCCGGATCTCGCCGTCCACCCGCACGCGCACGAAGCCCGCCTTGCGGATGTCCTCGAAGATACCCTTGTGCTCGCCCTTGCGCCCCTTGATCAGGGGAGCCAAGATGAGAATGCGGCTGCCCTCCGGATAATCCATGATGGCATCCACGATCTGCTCCACCGTCTGGGCCGAGATCTCCCGCCCGCATTGCGGACAGTGGGGAATGCCGATGCGGGCGAACAAAAGGCGCAGGTAGTCATACACCTCGGTGACTGTGCCCACGGTGGAGCGCGGGTTCCGGGATGCGCCCTTCTGGTCGATGGAGATCGCGGGGCTGAGCCCCTCGATCTGATCCACATCCGGCTTCTCCATCAGGCCGAGGAACTGACGGGCGTAAGCGGACAATGACTCGACATACCGGCGCTGTCCCTCGGCGTAGATGGTGTCGAACGCCAGGCTGGACTTCCCGGAGCCGGACAGGCCGGTGATTACCACCAGCTTATCGCGAGGGATCGCGACGTCGATGTTTTTGAGATTGTGCTCCCGCGCCCCGCGAACGATCAACCAGTTTTGTGCCATCGCTCGTCCTTACGTTAATCTCCCCACTGTTCCCGGTACACGTTCAGGTATCGAGATCTGGACGCTACCATCTGTGCTGTTGGATACCGTAGCTATACATTTTAGCACGCTTATGGCGAATCCCAAAACTCACCAACGGCCTGACCTGTATATGGGCCGTTACGGGATGCCCGCCCCTTGACGGGCACACCCTTATGGGCATCGTAGGCGACCGACCGGTCGCCCTTACATTATTTTGTCACGGTGAAGGTAATGCATGGGTCGCTCTACGTTTCCGTTCCCTCTCCGCGTCTCCGCGGTAAGATATGGGCATCATCGCTGTCTCGCGGTTTGACAAGCCCAGATAAGGCGGGTATAATGCGATGCCGTGGGCAGGCTGGCCCGGTGGCCGCCTGCTCATCGCGTCAAGGGTGCGTTCAAGTTCACTTCTAAGTGCCGCCAGCATGAAGTTCCGGCCTACCGGACGCGGCACGGGAGGCATAAGATTCCATGTATGCGATCATCGAGACGGGTGGGAAGCAGTATCGGGTGAGCCCTGGACAGACGATTGAGGTCGAGAAGTTGGAGATCCCGGAGGGCGAGGAGGTTACCTTCGACCGCGTGTTGTTGGTCTCCGATGGTGAGAATGTGCGGGTAGGACAGCCGGTGGTCGAGGGGGTTGTTGTCCGGGCTCACGTAGTCAAGCATGATCGTCATCGCAAAGTGATCGTGTTCCGCTACAAGGCGGCGGAGCGATACCGTCGTAAGAAAGGGCATCGTCAGCCGTTCACGCGGTTGCAGATTGACGCTATCGAGTTGTGAGCGGGTAGATTGGATCGTGGATGGAGGGGGTGAAGGATGGCACACAAGAAGGGTGGCGGTTCCAGCCGCAACGGTCGTGATAGCGAATCCAAGCGCCTCGGCGTGAAGCGCTTTGATGGCGAGTTCGTGCGCGCGGGCAGCATCATCATCCGCCAGCGCGGCACGAAGATCAAGCCAGGAAAGAACGTGGGCCTCGGCCGCGATTACACGATCTTTGCCACGATCGACGGCTACGTCAAGTTTGAGCCTTATTCCCGTCGACAGAAGCGTGTGAGCGTGTATCCCCAGCGGATGGCCTAGGCCCTGAACGGAGGACCAGTTCTATGCGTGAAGGCATTCATCCTAAATGGTATCCTAACGCGCGCGTGATCTGCGCGTGTGGCAATACCTGGACGGTCGGCGCCACGGTAGAGGAGATCCGCACTGACGTCTGCTCGCAGTGTCATCCGTTCTTCACAGGCGAGCAGCGCATCGTGGATACGGCTGGCCAGGTTGAACGATTCATGCGGCGCCTGGAGGCCCGAGACCAGGAGCTGGCGGCCCGTCGGGCGCGGGCCGAAGCCCAGGCGGCTGCCAGGGAGGCCGCGCGCCGTGCGCGACGCCGCGGCGAGAGCCCAGAGAAGGCAGCTGAGCTGGCGCGTAAGGTGTCTCAGCCCGAGGCCGCGGAGACAGAGGAAGAGTAGATATCGAGGCAGGTCGCTTTGTGGCAAAGGAGCGGCGGCCTGAAGGGCTTTTGAGTTTAAGAAGAGGGCGGAGTGATGATCTGCCCTCTTTTTCTGTTTCGCGCCGGAGGAGACATCATGCCACATATGCACCCGCAGACCGGATGGATCGAGTTGATCTGCGGCAGCATGTTCAGCGGGAAGACGGAAGAGCTCCTGCGCCGCGTGCGGCGCGCGGAGATCGCACGGCAGAAGGTGCAGCTCTTCAAACCTAGCCTGGACGATCGGTACGGGCTCACCCGCATCGCTTCGCACAATGGCATGGCACGTGAAAACGTCACCGTCGTGCAAAACGCGCGCGAGATCCTGGAGAAACTGGAGCCCGGCACGACGGTAGTCGCCATCGATGAGGTGCAGTTCTTCGACTGGACCATTGCGGAGGTGTGCAACAAGCTGGCGGATCGGGGCATCCGGGTGATCTGCGCCGGTTTAGACATGGACTTTCGCGGCGAGCCCTTCGGCCCCGTCCCGCTCCTCATGGCCCAGGCGGAATATGTGGATAAATTGCACGCGATCTGCGTCCGCTGTGGCGCTGAGGCCTCTCGTACTCAGCGCCTCATCGATGGACGCCCCGCGCGTTATGATGATCCCACTATCCTAGTAGGTGCCAACGAAGTATACGAGGCCCGGTGTCGTCACTGCCATGAAGTCCTAGGCCCCGGGGAGGAGCCGTCCTCTCAGAAATAGATCATCGTCTCCCAGCCTAGATAGCGTAGCCCCAGATAGAACAGCGCGGCCACTGCTCCCGTCGCGGGAATTGTCAAAAGCCACGCGATGGCAATCTCCTGGGCGACCCCCCATCGCACCTGAGATACCCGCTGGGCGGCCCCGATGCCCAGGATTGAGGAGCTGACCACATGGGTCGTGCTGACCGGCCCGCCCAGCCACGAAGCTATGCCTATCACAGCCGCGGAGCTGACCTGGGCGGTGAATCCGTGGACCGGTCGGATCTTGTAGAAGCGGCCGCCTAGCGTGCGGATGATGCGCCAACCCCCGATGCTGGTCCCAAACGCGAGCCCGCCCGCGCTGACCAGGAGTACCCACGTCGGGATGAAGAAGCTGTCCTGACGCCCCAGCGTGATTAACCCTAGAACGATGATGCCCGCGACCTTCTGGGCGTCGTTGGAGCCATGGCTCAGGGCCAGGGTGACAGCCGTGACGGTCTGCGCGCGGCGGAAGAAGACGTTGATCCGTGGCGTGGCGCCGCGCGCCAGGAACAGCACGGTTTTCATGGCTATGTATCCGACGATCAGCCCGGCTATCGGCGCCACGAATAAGGCTATCAGGATCTTCTCCAGCCCTGCCAATTGGACGACCTGGGGGCCTTGGGCCATTGCGGCCGCACCGACGAGCCCGCCGATCAGCGCGTGGGATGCACTTGAGGGGATGCCGGCCAGCCAGGTCACCACATTCCAGACGATCGCACCCAACACGCCCGCTATGATGACGGCGAATTGAATGGATTCCGGGGCAATCACCTCGCTTCCGACCGTGCGTGCCACGGCCACGCCCAGCAGAAACGGCCCGCAGAACTCGGCGATAGCCGTTAGCATCAGCGCCTTACGCGGGCTCATGGCGCGCGAGGAGATCATCGTGGCGACGATATTGCTGCTATCATGTAACCCATTGAGGAAGGCAAAGACAAGGGCGACCGCTAAGAGGGCGATCGTCGAAGCATCTATAACCATCATTCCCTCAAATGCTCATATGGAATAACCAGCAAGACAACGGGAGTGATACGCTCAACCGCGGTCCAAGGGGGAAAGACCCTCATCCACACCTGAGGGTAGGGGCACAGCATTGCTGTGCCCTTATGAAAGGGTTCACGTTGGGGCGGAGCGTTTATCCTCTCGCGGTGGTGGATCCGTCACCGTCCCGTGGGGACCCTCAACCCACGCCTCGCCGTCGATGTAAACTTCCTTTTTCCAGATGGGCACCACAGCCTTGATGCGCTCGATGGCGTAGCGACACGCGTCAAACACGTCGGGGCGATGAGCGGCCGCCGTCACGATGATGACCGAGGCTTCCCCGATATCCACTTTACCCAGCCTATGCTGGATACCCACCGCCTGAATCGAGGGCCAACGCTCGCGAATCTCCTCCCCGATCTGAGCCAGCATCTTCTCAGCCATCCCTGGGTAGGCCTCATACACCAGGTGAGATACCTGACGGTCGCCCGTGTGATCCCGCACCGTCCCTATGAACGTGGCCACGGCTCCGCAGGATGGCGGCACGACGCGACGCATGAAGGCATCCAACTGGAGCGGCTCATGCGTGAGCTCATACACGTCGCGTCTCTTCGCGTCCGTCCCCCCGCTGACCGGCGGGAATATGGCCACCTCGTCCCCATCCTGGAGCGTCCGCTCCATGGAGGCATACTCGTGATTTACGGCCATATGAAAGGCGCGACGGCCAAACCCTGCCTGCGGATACGCCTGATCCAGCGTACGGATTAGCTCGTCCAGGGTGGCGCCTGATGGCAACTCCCAGGTCAGGTCCCCGCTGCCCACAGCCTCTCGAAAGGACGCGAAAAGCTTGATGGTGACCCGTATCTTCTCATCCTTCATCGGCATGCCAGTCGCCACTCTTCCCTCCGCGCTTCGCCAGCAGGCGGATCTCGCCGATCACCGCGCCGCGCTCCACCGCCTTCACCATGTCGTAGATCGTCAAGGCCGCAGCGCTGACGGCCGTCAAGGCCTCCATCTCCACCCCCGTCTTCCCGAGGCAGCGCACCGTCGCCGTGATGATCACCCGGCTGTTCGCCTCATCCAGCTCGAATTCTACGCCCACATAGGTAAGCTGGATAGGATGACAGAGGGGAATCCATTCCGAGGTACGCTTGGCCGCCATGATGCCCGCTACCCGGGCGGTGGCCAACACATCCCCCTTAGGAAGGTCTCCCTCGCGAATCAGGTGCAGCGTCTCGGGATGCAGGCGTACCTCGCCGCGGGCTACAGCCTCCCTTTCTGTATCTGGCTTGTGGCCCACGTCCACCATGCGGGCCTGCCCTCGCTCATCCAAATGCGAAAGCTCGCTCATCAGTAGATCATCTCCCCGCGCACGAAGGCTGCTGCTCGAGGGTCCCGGGGCGCCTGGAAAAAGGTATCCACGGGAGCGACCTCGATCAGATCGCCCTCCAGTAACAGGCCCACGCGATCGGCCAGCCGCCGGGCCTGGAACACGTTATGCGTCACCAACACGATCGTTGTCCCGTGCTCCCTGTTGACCTCTGTGATGATCTCCTCGATCAGCGCTACATTGGCAGGGTCCAGATTGGCGGTAGGCTCATCCAGCAGGAGCACGCTTGGTTGAATGACCAACGCCCGACCCAGAGCGACCCGCTGAACCTCGCCTCCGGATAGGGTGTGAGCCGGCGCGCGTGCCAGTTCCGTCAGCCGCAGGCGCGCCAGCATCTCGCTCACGATCGGCTCAACCGGCTGGCCTCGCAGCCTCAAGCCATAGGCTACGTTATCGTACACGCTGCCCCGGAAGAGCACCGGCCTCTGGAAGACCATGGTGATCTGGCGACGGACCGTCAGGGGTACGGGGCTATGTCCGTTGGAGACCACGGAATGGAAGGTGATCGTCCCCTGATCCGGGTGTTCCAGAAAGTGCAATAGACGGAGCAGGGTGCTCTTTCCGGCGCCGCTGGGGCCAACCAGAGTGAACAACTCTCCTTTATAAATATCCAGGGCCTGTATGCGCAGGACCGTTCGGCCCCCATATCGTTTCTCGATGCTCCTCAGGCGATATACGATGTCCCTCTCAGGTTCAGTATGGCACCCTTGCATTCAGCCGACCTTGCAACTGCAACATGGCCGCGTTGGCGAGGAAGGAGAGCCCTAACAACACCAGACTCAAGGCGATGGCCAAGGCGAAATCGCCCCGTCGCGTCTCCAATACGATGGCCGTCGTCAGGACCCGCGTGCGCCCGGCGATGTTCCCACCTACCATCATCACAGCACCCACCTCGGAGATGATCCCCCCGAACCCGGCGATGATGGATACGATGACGCCCACGCGCGCCTCTCGCAAGATCGTGGCCGTGGCCTGTCGCGTGGTTGCGCCCAGGGATAGTGCCTGCAGGCGCACGGCCGGATCCACCCCCATGACGGCGGCCATGGTGAGGCCAGCCACCAGGGGCGTGGCGATGATCACCTGGGCCAGGATCATCGCCTGAGGGGTGAACAGCCAGCCCAGCACCCCCAATGGACCGCTGCGGGACAGGATCAGGTAGACGAATAGCCCCACCACTACCGGTGGTAGCCCCATCCCGGTGTAGAGGAGGGCGATGATGAACCGTCGGCCGGGGAACTCGTGGAGGGCCAGCCAGCTCCCCAACGGGATGCCGATGATGGTGCTGATCAGCAGGGCCAGGCCGCTCACGCCGAGGGATAACCGGACAATCTGCAGAAGGGTGGGATCACCGTGTGCGATGAGGGCCAGCGCCTGCTGGAAGCCTCGCGTGAAAATCTCCATCAGATATCCCTCTTCGCCTGAGGTGAGAACATAGGCACCGCCGGAAAGCGCTATCGGTACAGCCAAGGGAGCCGCCGGAGAGGCGATCCATGAATCGCCTCTCCGGCTCTCCTTTCAGATGAAGCCCTCGCTTCACCTCTCCCTATGCCTGAACATGGCCCGGATTATAGCATGTGGGCCTTCACGTGCCAAGCGAGATATTCATTCCCCATGCTGCTCACGCCACGGTCTGGAGTTGGGATAGAACAGCGGCTGCCCGAAGCGGTCAACGCCGAACTGGGCGATCTTCTCCTGGGTTTCCACCGAGGTCAACCATTCCACGAATTTAACGGCCAGATCGTAGTTCACCCCTGGATGGCGTTCAGGGTTGATAGGGATGACGCCGTAGGGGTTGAACAGCCGCGGGTCGCCCTCCATCATAATCTCCAAATCCAGGCGCGGCGGGGGACGCCGCCGCGCCAAATACGTGCCACGATCCGTCAGCGTATACGCCATCTGCTCGTTGGCCATGGTCAGCACCGCGCCCATGCCCTGGCCCGCGGACACGTACCAATCCCCGCCGGGCTCGATCCCCGCCTCCTTCCACAAGGACATTTCCTTCTTATGGGTCCCCGAGTCATCACCGCGAGAAATGAAGCGCGCCTGCGTCTCGGCGATCTTCTTCAGGGCGGCGATCGCGTCCTTCATGCCGCGTATCCCGGCCGGATCATCGGGCGGGCCGACGATGACGAAGTCGTTGTACATTACGTCCTCGCGAAAGGCGCCATATCCCTCCGCCACGAACGCCTCCTCAGCTGACCGGGCGTGTACCAGGATGACGTCGGCATCGCCTGCCTTCCCTATCTGCATGGCCTGTCCCGTGCCGACGGCGATGACATCGACCTGGGCGTGGTATTTCGCCTCGAAGTCGGGCAGGATGGCGTCCAACAGCCCGGAGTCCGCGGTGCTGGTGGTCGTGGCCAGGATCAGGCGGTTATCCTGCCTCTCGGACGGCACGGGAGACACCGGTGGATAGGCGCATGCCACAACGAGCACCATGATGGTGAAAAGAGTAGATAAGACGCGACGCATGGGTCCTCCTGAAGATGTTGTTGGATAGCTTGGATGATTGGTCTGGGTGCCAGGGCGATTCATGAAATTATTCCCCAGATTGCCTGGGACTGGAGGGCTCAGTTTGGGTGGTTGCGGCGACGCAGCGGAGCTGCGTCGCCGCAACCACCCATTTCCCTGGTCCCCCCTCCCCAGCGAAGCGGATTGGGGACTACAGGGGGGTGGGACACGAAATCGTATCAGGCCTGTGGGGCCAACTTTGCCTCGCACGACACGCCGCTGCGCCTCTACAGTGATCCTCTACACCTAGCTGTTCGGGCGAGATCGGGACTTATACTTTGGCGATCGTGTGCGCCTCGATATAGTCAAAGTTGATGTTCAAGCCCAACCCCGGTCGTTGGGACACATGCACATATCCCTCATCGTCCATGGGATCCACGATCTCATGCAGCCAGGGAGGTGGTTCCTCGTAGTCCAGGAAGGGATGCAACAGGCCGCGCTCGTAGTATTCGCCGGGGATGCCCATGGCGCAGAGGACGTGTAGGTTCCCCGCGCCGCCGCCGTGCACTTCCATCCGCACGCCAAAGGACTCGCACAGGTGCACGATCTTCATCAATGGCGTGATGCCGCCCACATCCCACACTCCGCCGCGGCTGATGTCCGAGGCCCCGCGCACGATCCACTCAGCCCGGGTATACATCTTCCCCTCGGCCGTCTCCGGCCCCACGATGGGGATGTCCAACTGCTCGGCCAGCCACACATATGAAGAGATGCCGTGTTCGTCCATGGGCTCCTCGAACCAGTAGAAGCCCAGCTTCTCCAACTCGCGGCCGATATATAATGCTTCCTCGCGGCTGTAGTAGTGGTAGGGATCCAGCATGAGGACCATATCATCGCCCACCCGTTCTCGCACGGCCCGGCAGGCGGCCACGTCCATCTTCGGATCCGGCGCCCACGGGATAGGGGGCATCCAGGTGTGGAGCTTAAAGGCTTTGTAGCCCCGCTCCTTACACTGCTCGGCGAAGTCCGCGTAGGCCTCGGGTGTGTTCAGCCCTCCCTCCAGCTCATCGCCGCACATAGTGCTAGCATAGGCCTTCACCTTCTCGCGATACGCGCCCAGGAGCTTGTAGACCGGCTGGTTCAGGTAACGGCCGGCCAGATCCCACAAGGCCATATCTACGGCCGCCAGCACGCGATCGGACAGGAGGCCCAGGTGAAGGCGCTGGCGTTCCTTGAGCCGTTGCCATATCCGCTCTCGATGAAACGGGTCCTCCCCGATGAGCATCGGCTTGACGATCCGCTGGATGGGCTCGGGATCGGCGCCGAAGCAGTAGCCCTCAACGCCCTCGTCCGTGATGATCCTAAGCAGGGACTGGGTGGCCTCGTGCTCGGGGCCGGGATGCGCGTGCCCGTCGGCATCGTACACGATCTTCGAGGTATAAGTAAAGACCTGCGTGGTAACATCCACGATCTTCATGGGCTAGCCTCCCTCACGGATCCTCTCGCTCGATCATCGTCAGGGCGGCGCGCATGTAGCCCAGTGCGTAGGCCATGCCCGCGTGCCAGGGCGCGGCGCAGCTCGTCTGCGGCGTGTGATCGGGAATGAGCACGCCGTCATAACCGCATTCTTTGTAGATCCGCAGGGCGCGGATCATATCCACGTCACCCTCGTCGATGAAGACCTCCCGATAGTTGGGAGCCTTGCCACGCACGTTCCGGAAATGCACGTAACAGATCTTGCCGGCGGAGGCATAGCGTCGGATCGCCTCGTACACGTCCGCGCCGGGCATCTCCGCGATCGTCCCCTGGCAGAACTCGACGCCGTTGTAGTAGCTGGGGACGATATCCAACAGGCGCTGATAGTGATCCGGGTGCGTGATGAGTCGGGCTGTGCCCCGCAGGACGGGGATCGGCGGGTCGTCAGGGTGCGCGGCCAGACGCACGCCGGCCTCCTCAGCGACGGGGACCAGGTTCTCCAGGAAATAAGTCAGCCGCTCCCACATCTCCTCGTGGCTCACCGTGCCGATGTCGCCCGGCGGGGCGTCATCGCGGATCCTGTGGCCCCACACCTCGCCGTTGGGGATGGGCCTCTGCTCGGGAGCCTGTTCCTCGATGTAGCCGGGGGAGAGGGCGCCGCCGCGAGCGAAGGGGCCCATCACCCGGCCCCACACGCCCGCCAGGCTAAAGTAGTATCCCATGATGGGGATGCCCGCCCTGCCCATGTTGCGGATCGTCTTCTTCAGGTTCTCCATCTGTTCATCCCGTCCGGGGCCGGCGAGGAGGATCTGGTCCCAATGATGCGGCGGGAAGTTCTCGATGGCCTCCAGCTTGAGCCCGTGGCTCTCCACGAACTCTCTGAGGCGGCGTAGGTCTTCATAGGACCAGTACCCCTCGCGCGTCGAGGGGAGCGTCTCCTCTCCCGGCAAATGGGCGACGATGTGGGTGACGCCCATCTGACGGGCGAAGCGCAGGTTCTCATCCGTGATCATCCCTGCATATAATCCAAGGCCAAGTTTCATCATGTTTTCTCCTCTGATGCTTGGACTTTGAACAATTCACTCTGCCTAACCGCAAAGGGCGCGAAGGACGCAAAGATTTTATTGACCTTCGCATGGCGAAAGAAACATGCGGCCTTGTCATTCACTTCGGATAAGCTCCTAGAACCGAGGTAGAGATCGAATGACTTCATCTTGTCCAAGGCCCAGTCATGTAGAGAAACAGAGGTCGCGCAGTCGCGTCATGAAATAGCAGTAGTTGGCGAAGGAGACATCCGGCGGAATCCCATGGTCGGGATGAGGGATGTAGCCTCCCTCCTCGATGAGCGGCCTGATCCTGGCGAGCTCGGCGTCGATCGCCTCCGGACCTCGCGCCAGAGCTCGCTTGTCCACCCCGCCCCACATCCTGAGCTGCCTCCCGTATTTCCGACGTACGGCCACCACGTCCATTCCCGCCTGCACCTCGAAAGGATAAAGGAAGTTGAGGCCGGCGTCCAGCCAGATGGGGATCAAGGGATCGATCATGCCGTCGCTGTCCAGCCCGATGAAGGGGACCCCCCGGCTGGTCAGGAAATCGACCACTCGCCTGTAACGGGGGAGCATGTATCGGCGGGCCATCTCCGGCGAGATGAGGGGCGCCGTCTTGTACGCCATGTCCTCCCAGAAGGCGAAGGCGTCGATGGATACGACGTCCAAGATCTGGTCCATCATGGCGATGATGAAATCGGCGTTGGCGTCCATCATCTCCTCAAGGAAGGCCGGGTCATCGTAGAAGAGGGTGCATAGGCGCTCCAGTCCCACCAGGTTTCTCGGTGGCCCGAAGAAGCCGCCCCAACGATCCGCGATGATGATCAGCGGGTAGGGCTGGGCGCGGGCGGCTCGTAGTTGTTCCCGCCAGTCCGGGCCGATGCGCTCAGTCAGATCCGGGCGCATGCGCTCCTTCCAGAACCGGCGGAAATCCTCGCGAGTCTCGACGGGGAATCGGACGAATTGGGGCATGGAGCTCATCGGGTTGTGCTTGAGCTCCCGCATCAGGATGCCTTCGTGGTTTACATACAGGATATGGGTCTCGTCCTCGGTGATGACCTTCCGTTCAAACGGGGGATGGGGGAAGAACCATTTGCTGAAGACCTGCCGCCGATCAGCCCCCATGTTCAGATTCATCCGCTCCGGATCATAGCCCTCCCGCTTCCATCGTTCGATGGTCTCCGGCCAGCCTCCCCAGGCCCAAAACGGAGCGTGGTCCACCGGCTGATAGTTCATGCAGGCGTAGAAGCGCTCTAAGTCGTTCATAGGGCTCCTGCATATGTATAGCATAGAGGGGCGCACGGCCGTGCGCCCCTACCTTCGCCAGGGGGCGATGTATGCATTGCTCCTACGTTCCTGTCAATTACAGCTCGATCTCTGTCACCTCGCCGGCCACGGTGAAGCTCCCGGTCAGCACGTTGCTCTCGCCGTCCCTCGTCTTCACGTCGGGCTGGCGGCCGCCGATCGATACGCGGAACTCGCCCGGCTCGATTACACGGCGATTCTCATCATCGATCACGGACATTTGCGGCGGTGTCAGGGTAAAGCTTACCGTCTTCGTCTCGCCGGGGGCCAAGTGGACGCGGGTGAAGCCCTCCAGATGTCGGATGGGCACGGGCACGGAGGCCTCAACATCGCTCACGTAGAGCTGGACGACCTCGTCACCGGCCCGATCGCCGACGTTGGTCACGTCCACACTGACCCGCACGTTCTCGCCCGGCCGGATGGTCTGTGGCTCGATCCTCAGGTTGCTGTATTCGAAACGCGTGTAGCTCAGCCCGAAGCCGAAGGGATAGAGCGGCTCCTCGGTCATATAGCGGTAGGTGCGGCCGGCCATGTTGTAATCCTCAAAGGGCGGCAGTTGATCCACCGACTTGTAGAAGGTGACGGGCAGCCGCCCGGCCGGGTTGTAGTCGCCAAACAGCACGTCGGCGATGGCGGTGCCGCCCTCCTCGCCTGGATACCAGGCCTCAACAATGGCCGGTATGTGCTCGTCGGCCCAGTTGACGGCGACGGCGCTGCCGTTGATCAGCACGAGCACCACCGGCGTGCCGGTCTCGTACACGACCTTCAGCAGGTCCTCTTGCACTCCCGGCAGGGTGATATCGGTGCGGTCACCCTGGCTGACCTGACCCTCGGGCAACCCTTCCCGCTGTCCCTCCTCGCCTTCGACGGCCTGGGAAAGGCCGAGGCACAAAATGGCGACATCCGCCTTTTTCGCCGCCTCCACCGCCTCGGCGAACCCACTCTTATCGTCGCCCACCACCTCGCAGCCCTTGGCGTAGTAGATCGTCGTCTGCGAGGAGACCTTGTTCCGGATGCCCTCCAGCGGGGTGACGGCCTTCGAGGGGGTGCCGTTGTAGTTCCCCAGTAGCACCGGCACGTCGTCGGCGTTCGGCCCGATGACGGCGATGTCCTTCAGCTCCTTCGATAGCGGTAGGAAGCCGTCGGTGTTCTTCAGCAAGACGATGGACTCCCGGGCGGCCTGTAACGCCAGCTCCCGATGCTCGGGGCAATCGTTGACTTCGTAGGGGATCTGGGCGTACGGGACCATCTCGGGTGGGTCGAACATGCCCAGGCGGAAGCGGGCGGTGAATAGCCGCTTCACCGAGCGGTCGATCTCCTCCTCGGAGATGAGCCCTTTCTCCACGGCTTTCAGGAGCCAGTGATAGGTCTCGCCGCAGTTAAGATCGCAGCCGGCCTTGACGGCC
The DNA here is from genome assembly GCA_011176545.1 of Caldilineae bacterium. Taxonomy (GTDB): domain Bacteria; phylum Chloroflexota; class Anaerolineae; order DUEN01; family DUEN01; genus DUEN01. Next base: position 15,311 of record DUEN01000043.1, read on the forward strand.
ATGGCCGCAGCCTCCTCGGGCGTGTCCACCACCTTGTGGTGCATGTAAATGTCCCGGATGGCGCCGCAATCGGAGACGACGTAGCCCTCGAAGTCCCACTCCTGACGCAGGATCTCCTCCAGCAACGTTATACTGGCGCAGCAGGGCTCGCCGTTGGTCCGGTTATAGGCACCCATGACGGAATAGGCTTTGCCTTCCTTGACGCAGGCTTTGAACGCGGGCAGATAGGTCTCCCGCATATCGCGGAAGGAAGCCCTGGCATCGAAGTGGTGGCGGGCATGCTCTGGGCCGCTGTGAACCGCGTAATGCTTCGGTGTGGCGATGACCTTGAAATAACGCGGGTCGTCGCCCTGCAGTCCTTTGACGAAGGCCACGCCCATGCGCGACGTGAGATAGGGGTCCTCGCCGTAGGTCTCCTGGCCGCGACCCCAGCGCGGATCGCGGAAGATGTTGATGTTGGGCGACCAGAAGGTGAGGCCGGTGTAGCGGGCGCGAATGCCCTGGCGCACGAACTCGTGGTGCTTGGCGCGGGCCTCGTCGGAGATGACCGTGGCCACGCGATGCATGAGGTCCACGTCCCAGGTGGCGGCCAGGCCGATAGCCTGCGGGAAGACGGTGGCGACACCCGCGCGGGCTACGCCGTGCAGACACTCGTTCCACCAGTCGTACTCCGGGATGTCCAGCCGCTCGATGGCCCGGGCGGCATGCACCATCTGCGAGACCTTCTCCTCCAGCGTCATCCGGGAGATGAGGTCGTCCACTCGCTCCTCGATCGGACGCGAAGGGTCCTTGTAGATCGGTTGTTCCTGGTCAGATGCTGGTGTGGTCATAGGCGCTTCCTCCTCTGGTGCTGAAGATGTGGTTGACGCGCAGGCGACAACGGCGACGCCTGCCGTGTACGCCGCGGCTAAGCGCAAGAACTCGCGGCGGGTGAGCCTGCTTCCCCTCATGTGAGAACGCTCCTGGAGCGAGGGGCTCCCACGGCTTGTTACCGCTGTGTCAGGTGGTAGGGATCCAGCATGCTGGCCCCCTACTGGCGCCTCAGCAGCCGGCCGACGATGGCCAGTGCGGCGCCAAGGGCGGCCCCGAATAGCATGGCCGTGGGAGCCTCCATGAGCACGCGAGCGTCGCCGTGGATGGCGCCCGTGGCGGCCACCAGGATCAATGATTCGTTCGCTTCCAGATTCCCGGCCGCGACGACGCCGACGAGGGACTCGCGGATCTCGACGTGATCACCCGCCGCGCTCAGGGCGATGCCCTCTTGCACCGCGATGATCCGCTCCGGCGCCTGGGTCGTCTCGTTCTCCGTTGTGGACATGGCTTTCCCTCCGTATGGTGCCAATCCCCCAATCTCTAATCTCCAATCGCTGATCGCCACAACCCCTCGCGCAGGCAGTTCCCGTGTCCTCGATACATCTCCTTGTGCTTCAGCCGGTGATGCACCTCCCGGATGGCGATCTCCGCTGCGGCCTCCAGCGTCTCCCAGCCGAACTCCGCCGTGGCATCCTGAGGCGGCATCTTCCCACCGACGCCGATGAGCTTCTCGCCCTTGGGTGGCAGAAGGCTCAGATCGACGGTCTCCGGGTGCAGGGCCAGCAGGTGGGAGGTCTCCCATCCGGCCGCGTGATCCCCGGCCTCCTCGTATTGGTCCCTGAGCAGCAGGTAATCGACGAAGGCCCAGGCGAGCATGCCGTGCCGCTTGCTGTACTCCCGCTGGTTGAACTGAAGGACGGCCGCGCGGGCGTGGTCGATGAGCGGGTAGTGTCCGGCCACGAGCACGCCCACCTCGAAGCCCAGGCTCTCTGCCTCGGCCAGGATGTGGAGCAGCAGTTTGTGGTAGTTGAGCGCCTGTTCCGTCGCTGTGAAGGGCTGTCGCTCCGGGAGGAAGTTATCCGGGGAGAGCCCCATCCTCTCGGCGATGAGGTCCCGGTCTGCCGCGTTGGCCTCCATGAGCGCCTCCACGCGGCTTTCGCCATAGTAGAGCGG
>DUEN01000044.1 GCA_011176545.1 Caldilineae bacterium
AACGATAACTTCGGCAAACTGGACGCTGGCTTCAACAGCGAGGCCGACCGGCTTCCCTTCGGAGAGGGAGATCTTCACTTACCGCCCGGATGGGGTATCATCCCCTATCGGGAAGTGTTCGCCCGTCTGCCCCAATACCGCGGGGCGGTGGTGCTGGAGATCAAGCCGCGATATGTGGAGCACCTGGATGAGGCATTGGCTACGATACAAACCTTGATCACTTCCATGCGCGAGGTGTCCTATGCTGGCAGCACGTCTCCATCAAACACAGCCGATTGAAAACCTTCCCCTGCGCCTGGAGGAAGTGCCGGATCCCACGCCGGGGCCGGGAGAGATCCGCATCCGAGTTCGCGCCTGCGGAATCTGTCATACCGACCTGCACACCATCGAGGGAGAGCTCACACTGCCGCGCCTCCCCGTCATCCCAGGGCATCAGATCGTAGGGACCGTCGATCAGATCGGCCCAGGGGTCACCCACTTTCAGATCGGCGATCGCGTCGGCGTGCCCTGGCTGAACAGCACGTGCGGTCAATGCACGTACTGCCAGAGTGGCCAAGAGAACCTCTGCGAACGGGCCCAATTCACAGGACTGCACGTAGATGGTGGCTATGCGCAATACACTATCGTTAAAGAGGACTTCGCCTATCACCTGCCGGAGGGGTATAGTGATCTTCAGGTGGCACCACTGTTGTGCGCTGGGATCATCGGCTATCGAGCGCTGCGCTTAAGCGAGATCAAGCCAGGCGGGCGGCTGGGGCTTTACGGCTTCGGCGCCTCGGCCCATATCGTCATCCAGATCGCCATCCACTGGGGATGCGAGGTCTACGTCTTCACCCGCAGCGAGGAACATCGACAACTGGCTCGCGAGTTGGGAGCGGTGTGGACTGGCCGCGCGGAGGATACGCCGCCGGAACAGATGGATAGCAGCATCATATTCGCCCCCGCGGGCCCTCTGGTCCTCGAGGCGCTGCGCGTGCTACGCAAGGGCGGCACGCTCGCCCTCGCCGGGATCTATATGAGCCCCATCCCGGAGATGCCATACGACCTCCTGTATTGGGAGCGGACGATACGCAGCGTGGCAAATAGCACCAGGGAGGACGCGGAGGGTCTGCTGCGAGTGGCTCCAGAGGTCCCCATCCGTACGGAGATCGAGACTTACCCACTAGAACAGGTCAATCAGGCTCTATTACGCCTAAAGCGCAGCGAGATCCGCGGGGCAGCCGTGTTGGAGATCCCATAGGCGAGAGGTTATGAACGGGTTAATTATTCGGTTCGTCTGCTATGGGATCTTCGGGTGGTGCGTCGAGGTGATCTGGACCGCCGTGACCCGCAAGATCTCCGGTGTCGCGCGTGACTGGCGGCTCCAGGGGTTTACCTGCCTGTGGATGTTCCCCATCTACGGGCTCGCCGTTCTGTTATACGAGCCCCTTCACAATGCGGTGCAGGCCAGGGCGTGGCCCCTTCGAGCCCTCCTCTATGCGATGGGGATCATGAGCGTCGAGTACGCGACCGGCCGCGCACTGCGCCGACTCACCGGCGCCTGCCCATGGGATTACAGCCAGCGTGCCCGATGGCACATCCACGGGCTCGTTCGACTGGAATACGCGCCCGCGTGGGCCGCCCTGGGGCTGCTTATGGAACGGCTACACGATTTCCTGGTTCGTCTCACGCCATGTATCCGACGGGCGCTGTCCTGACCATGACGATGTAACCCGCCCGACGGGCCAGAGGCGCTCATGGATCGGGAGGTGCAGGGCATGATCATCTGGATCCTTCTCGCCTTGATCGTGGCCTGGATATGCGTCGTAGGCTTCTTCACCTGGCGGGATATCCGCCAACGCTTCCCCTCGGAATCCCAACCCTGGCGTCTGGTATTGTTGGGGATCACGTTCCCCTTGCGATACTGGTATTTCGAGAGGCCCCTGCGGCTATCCGAATCAGAGCGAGAGACATGGTTTCAGACCGTGGCTCAACAGATGGGTCTGAGCGACGTTCGATCCGCCCGTTGCCCGCTATGTGAAAGCGAGATCCCTAACGCCTGGCAGGTGGATGAGCGCGGCCGCCTCACCGTGGCCCCTGGCCCTGTGGAATGCCCCCGATGTGACTTCCGGCTGGATGCCTGTCGTCACTGCCGTTACTTCCAACCAGCAGGGGCGGAACGCACACAGATGTTCGCGGGAGAGCTCTCCTGGACACATGGCCGCTGCACGTATTACAAGACCACGCAGCCCGTCGAGAGCATCACGACCAGAGAGATGGCCCGCCGGATGCGCGAGCGCGGTTACACGCATCTGCAGGCCCCCACCCCCATCACCGATTCATATATCCCGCTGGAACACTGCACAGCCTTTCGGCTGGAGCCCAAACGGCTGCGCCACAGCGGCATGCGCAAGCCCGGCCGCCGCCAGCTGTACGCGCTACGGCTCCTGGCTCATCTGAGCGCGACGCAGTCCGAAGCCGAAGCCGTTGAGCCAGAGCTGAGCGACGAAGAACAATGGTTGTTGTAGCCAGAATGGACACGCGGCCTAAAACGCGCTATGATCATGATACAGCTCATAGATCATATAGGAGTTGTCGGGAGAATGAGGTACGCGCTATTTGAAGGTCTGGTCTTCAACGAGGTAGGCCAACCCGCCGAGGTCGTCTACATAGGCGATGAGCCTTTCTACGTGATCCTGGACGCCGATTTCCGTCGACACGTCGAGGCACGTTACGTGGATGAACAGGTGATGCGCTGGCTCAAGGAGCAGGTCACAGCGCACCAAGATTTGGTCACGGAAAGCGCCATGGCCATGCTGGGCCGGGATGACCTGTTTACCAAGGCCATGCTCGACCACTCCATACAGAACATGGACAAACAACTTGACCAGCTGGCACAGGTTGGCCTCCCGGAGGAAGCCCGCACCTGGCTGGGCATGATGGGTTTCCGCATCATCGTGGACGTTCACGGCGATGTGGTGTCCATCGAGATGCCGGGGATGCCGTATCCGGATGAGGAATGAAGGGGTTACGTGTTGCGTATTGCGTATTTTGGAGGTGTAAAGCATGTCGCAGCCTAACATCGTGCTCATTTTCGTGGACGACATGGGATATTCGGACATCGGCTGCTATGGCTCCGAGATCCAGACGCCCAACCTGGATCGCCTGGGCTACAACGGCATCCGATTCACGCAGATGTATAACTACGCCCGTTGCTGCCCCAGCCGGGCGTCCATCCTGACCGGCCTCTACCCTCATCAGGCTGGCGTCGGCCATATGGTGAACAATCTGGGACACCCGTCCTATCAGGGCTACCTCAACGACCGCTGCGTGACCATCGCCGAGGTCTTGCGGGCCCACGGATACCGCACGCTGATGTCCGGCAAGTGGCACGTCGGCGGCTATTATTCGATCCACCCGCACGAGTGGCACGCGGGCGAGCCGGGATACCCGCGCCCCATCGATCGCGGCTTCGAGCACCATTACGGCACCTACGCCGGAGCGGGCAGTTACTTCAACCCGCACACACTCTCCCGAGACGGGGAATACATCAAGCCCGAGGGGGACGACTTCTACTATACCGATGCCATCACCGACAACGCGATCGCCATGATCGAGCGGTATGGCAGAGGCCCTGAGCCGTTCTTCCTCTACGTCGCCTACACGGCGCCCCACTGGCCCCTCCACGCTTGGCCGGAGGATATCGCTAAGTACCGGGGTAAGTATATGAAGGGCTGGGACGCCATCCGCATCGAGCGCCACGAGCGACTCATCGAGATGGGGCTCCTGGACGAGAAGTGGAAGATCTCGCCGCGGGATGAGCAGGCGCCCCCCTGGGAGGACGTGCCGGACAAGGATTGGGAGGACGCCCGCATGGCCGTGTACGCCGCGCAGATCGATCGCATGGACCAGGGCATCGGCCGCATCATGGCCAAGCTGCGAGAGTTGGGCATCGAAGAGAACACGCTGGTCATGTTCCTATCGGATAACGGCGGCTGCGCCGAGCTGCTGCGGGAGGATCCCCGTCCGGGGTCGGCGGTGCCCCACACGCGCGACGGCCGGCAGGTCCGCATCGGCAACATCCGCGGCCTGATCCCCGGCGGCGACGACACCTTCATGAGCTACGACCTGCCCTGGGCCAACGCCAGCAACACGCCCTTCCGGCTGTACAAGCACTGGGTGCACGAGGGCGGCATCGCCACCCCCTTCATCGTCTACTGGCCGGCGATGATTCGATCGCCGCGCATCGTCCATGAGCCGGTCCACATCATCGACATCATGCCCACCCTGCTGGAGTTGACCGGCGCGCGCTACCCGGACGAATACGAGGGACGAAAGATCCTCCCGCTCGAGGGCGAAAGCCTAGTCCCCATCTTGCGGGGCGAGCCATGGACGCGCGAGAGCCCGCTCTGCTGGGAGCATGAGGGCAACCGAGCTGTCCGGCTGGGCCGCTGGAAGCTCGTCTCCCGCTATCCGGGCAAGTGGGAGCTGTACGACATGATCGAGGACCGCACCGAGCTTAACGACCTGGCAGACAAGAACAAGCCCAAGGTCAAGGAACTAGCGGCGATTTACGACGCCTGGGCCGARCGYTGCAACGTGYTRCCGTGGGARGAGATCCGGCCGCGCCGGTGAGGGCCAGAYCCRRGGYAYRCATCACNGAAATRCGAGGGGCAGGARNNCGCNATGGACAAGGTACGCTTCGGMGACACRGGYCTCCTGGTRTCYCCGCTGGCCTTYGGCACGGGRACCAGCGGCTGGGCCGGCAGYTCRGCGCARACCCGGCTCGGGTTCCAACGYYTGGTCGATCTRTTGCGTCTRGGYTACGACCTCGGCATCACCTTCTGGGACCTGGCCGAYCAGTACGGCAGTCAYCCCCACGCGGCCGYGGCGCTCAARGGCCTCGATCGGRCYTCCGTCGTCATCGCCACGAAATCGACGAGYMRRWCMCGTCANGGCRKSGRARGCGNAYATCSRSCGCTTCCTKCGGGAGCTGRAYACSGATTACCTGGAYATYGTGYTSMTSCAYTRCRTGAYGGAYSCKCGSTGGCCKGRAYMGTACGTCGGSSCCATGGAGGCGYTGGCCCGAGCGAAGGAGCAAGGGCTGATACGAGCGGTCGGGGCGTCGTTCCATAACCTGGATGCCCTGCGGGTCGCGGCGTCGTGTGACTGGCTGGACGTGGCGCTGGTGCGGATCAACGATGATGGCCGCAGCATGGACGGCACGCCGTCGGCCGTCGCGGCGGTGATCGAGCAATTGGCTGCGGCGGGCAAGGCCGTCTACGGCATGAAGGTGTTGGGCCTCGGCGCGTTGCCGCCGGAGCGGGCGATCCCATACGTGCTCAGCCTGCCCGGCGTCAGTGCCGTCACCATCGGCATGTGCAGCGAGGAGGAGATCCGCCAGAACGTCGATGTCGTGACCCGATGGCAACGCCAACATATACGGAGTGGAGGATCATGCTACGACGATTTCGCCAACACGATCGACGTCAGGTGACCGATCTGCGCGGCATCTGGGATTTCGCCTTTCTGGGCGACGTGGACCCGGACGCGGTGGACGTCACGGCCATCGATTACACTGACCGCATGGCGGTGCCGGGCTGCTTCGACGCCACGCCCAAATACGCAGGGCGGCGCGGCCTCGCCGCCTATCGCACGCGCATACCGCTGGCGGATGATACGCCCCACCGCCTCGTCCTCGACGCCGTGCATCATTGGTGCCGCATCTTCGTGAACGGCAAACCGTTGCGCGATCATGTGGGCGGCTTCACCCGCTTCGCCACCGACATCACCGGCCACGAGCAGGGGGAGGCCGAGCTCGTAGTCTTGGTGGACAACCGCTTCGACTACGCCCGATGCCCGTTGCATTTGGAGTACTTCGACTGGTACCATTACGGCGGCATCGCCCGCGGCGCGGAACTTCACCGGCTGGGCAATCTCTGGATCGACGCGCTATGGGTGACGACGGAGGACTACGCCAGCCGCACGGTGAAGGTCGCCATCGACTACGGCGCCACCGCGCCCCCCGGCTCTACCGATCTCATCATCGCCTGCGATGGCGACGTGGTGCTTAGCGAAACGGTCGATCTGACCGACACGTCTGGCCGGATCGAGCGGACGCTCCAGCTACGCGGAGCGAAGCTTTGGTCACCGGAGGCGCCCAACCTGCACATGCTCCACCTCCGCCTGGGCGACGACGATATGCGGGAGCGGCTCGGCATCCGACAGGTGCGCGTGGACGGCCGCCAGATCCTGATCAACGACCAGCCGGTGCGCCTATTGGGGTTCAATCGACATGACGCGCACCCGCAGTTTGGGCACGGCCTGCCCGACGCGCTACTGTTGGCCGATGTGCAACTGCTCCTGGACATGGGCTGCAACTTTGTGCGCGGCAGCCATTACCCCCAGGACGTCCGCTTCCTGGACCTGTGCGACGAGGCGGGCCTCTGCGTCTGGAATGAGGCGCTGGGATGGCAACACACAGCGGAACACCTGACCGATCCGCGCTTCATCGAGGCCCAGCTCGCCATGATCGACGAAATGGTGGCCATGTCGTTCAACCGACCGTCGGTGATCATGTGGGGCATCCTGAACGAGAGCCACAGCCATGATCCGGCCTGTCGTCAGGGATACGCCACGCTGCTGGGGCGCCTGCGAGAGCTGGATCCGACCCGGCCGGTCACGTATGCCTGCAATCATCCGTTCGACGACGTGTGCCTCGACCTGGTAGACATCGTTTCGATCAACACGTATCCCGGCTGGTACCACGACGGGATCGAGGACATCCCCCAACGTCTGGATGAGATCTTCGCACATCTGGACGCGCACGGTCAGGCGGACAAGCCGATCATCGTCTCGGAGATTGGGGCCGGCGCGGTCCCCGGATGGCGCGATCAGAACGCAGCCCGATGGACGGAGCAGTATCAGGCGAGGCTGTTGGACGCGGTGATCCGGCACCTGTTCGTGGATCGGGATCGTGTATGCGGCCTCAGCATCTGGCAGTTCTGCGATTGCCGCACATCGGAGCAGGTCGGCCGGATCTTGCGGCGGCCGCGCGGCTTCAACAACAAGGGCGTGGTCGATGAATACCGCCGCCCCAAGCTCGCGTATGAGGTGGTCAAGCGCCACTTCCAGGCGCTGAGGACGCGTTAGCTTGCCTGGGAGCGGTTCTTTTGGTGGACGAAGGAAGGAGGACGGAGGGGATACCTGACCTTCGTCCAGGAATTCATCCCGTAGGACACAGGCCCTGTCAAAACGCTGATGAAGTGAAAGGCGGGTATGACGGAGATCCTGATTGACGGGGACAATCTAGCCGGATGGCTGGCCAAACGAGGCTATCTCGCCCATCGCAGGGATGACGAAGGGCTCATGCGGCTGTTGCGCCGCTGGCAGAGACAGGCCCTGGCCAAGGATCGTGACCACTGGGTAACCCTCGTCCTCGACCCGGGGCCCAATCGCGATCATTCCAGCCATCGCGACCAGATCTGGGTTACCATCCCCGAGGACGGGGGCACGGCGGACGGGCTCCTCCTTGACATGATCGAGGAGGATCTCGTCATGGGGCGCTCGCTGAGCGACGCGGTGGTCGTCACCTCCGATAGCAACCTGCGCGAACAGCTCAAAGCGCTGGGTGTGCGCGTCATCGACGTGCCCCGATTCACCCGCCGGCTCCTGCGCGGCCTCCCGCCTCCTTCGGAGAAGCCCGTCCCAGGGGCGCCGGGGTTTGAGGATGTAGAGCGGGAGTTACTAGCCCGGGCCATGCGCCCACGCCGACGCAGGCGGCGCGTCGACGCGGCCGCCCTCCAGGACGCGCTGGGCAGGCTGGCTTCCGCAGATGCCAACGAGCGCATTGAGGCCGCCCGTCAATTGGCTGCTCTCCCAGATCGGCGCTCGGCCATGGCGCTGACCGAAGCCCTGCGCGATCCCAACGCGCGGGTGCGAGCGGAGGCCGCCCGCAGCCTCGGCCGCCTGGGCTATCGCCGCCTCACCCGCGCCGCCCTGATCCAGCGGCTGGAGGATACCGACGCGGGCGTGCGCGCCGCGGCAGCCACGGCGCTGGGCATGCTGAAGGACTCATGGGCCATCCCCACGTTACGCCATCTGGCCGAGACGGACGGCACGGCCCAGGTGCGTCGCGCCGCCTGGGAGGCGCTGCGTCGCATTAGCGAGACCCTGGGACCGGAGGCGTTCTTCGGATGAGTTACACACCACAAAGGACCCAGATTTTACAAGGAATCTCTGCGTTCTTTGCGGTTTATTACTTTAACACCTGGAGATTGGAGATTGGCAAATGGAACCCGTACGCTTCGCTATCGTCGGCTGTGGTGTGATCGGACGATCCCACGCCCGGTTCCTGCAGGACGTGCCGGGCGCGCAATTGGTCGCCGTGGCGGATGTCATCCCCGAACGCGCTCGTGAGCTCGCCGAGTCCTTCGGCTGCGATTGGCACGGGAGCGTCGAGGAGCTGCTGCGGCGAGATGACGTCGAGGTAGTCAACGTGTGCACCATCAGTGGGACCCATGCGGATGTCGCCATCCCCGCCCTGGAGGCGGGCAAACACGTGGTCGTGGAGAAGCCGCTGGAGATCACCGTCGAGCGGTGCAACCGGATCATCGAGGCTGCCGAGCGGGCCAACCGCAAGCTGGCGACCATCTACCAATATCGGTTCGAGGTCCCCTACCGCAAGATGCGAGCTGCGGTGCAGCAGGGCAAGCTGGGGCGAGTGACCACGGGCGACATGTACATGAAGATCTATCGAAGCCAAGAATACTACGATGCCGGCGGCTGGCGCGGCACGTGGAAGTACGATGGCGGCGGCGCGCTCATGAACCAGGGGATCCATTTCGTCGATCAACTCCAGTGGATCATGGGCGGGGTGGCCGCCGTCAAAGCCTACACAGGCACGCTGGCCCATCGCATCGAGACCGAGGACACGGCCGTGGCGGCCATCCGCTTTCGCAACGGAGCCCTCGGCGTGATCGAGGCGACCACCACCGCGTTCCCTGGGCTGTGGAGCCGCCTGGAGATCACCGGCGATCGGGGAGCCATCGTGCTGGAGAACAGCCAGTTTCGGGTCATGTACTGGGCGGAGACGGAAGAGGAGTTGGACGTGGGGCACTATGGCCTGCGCCTGGACCTGAGCGCCGAGCCATCCCGGGATATCGACATCGGCGATGAGGATGAGGGGGTACCTGGGCACGTGCTTCAGTTGCGGGACATGGTGGCCGCCGTGCGGGAGGATCGTCCACCCGCCGTGGACGGCTACGCCGGACGCGAGGCCGTGGCCATCATCACCGCCATCTATCGCTCAGCCGAGACAGGCGAGGAGGTGGCCATCGAGTTCTGACGGAGACTGAGAGGATGCCTGTGAAATACGATCCCGAGAGGCATCACCGCCGGTCCATCCGCCTGAAAGGATACGATTACAGCCAGCCGGGCGCGTATTTCATCACCATCGTCACCCAGAACCGCGAATGTCTGTTTGGCGAAATCATGGATGGGCAGATACGATTAAATGACGCAGGCAGGATGATAGAACGATGGTGGTTGGAATTGAATCACAAATTCCCCACCATCCATACCGACGTATACGTGGTCATGCCCAATCATTTCCACGGCATCGTCATCGTCGTAGGGGCGGACCTGCGTGTCCGCCCCGATGAAGACGCGTCGCGTTGGAACGCACATTCAGGGGGCACACACGCAGGTGTGCCCCTACCAGCGGTCGTTCAATGGTTCAAAACGATGACAACGAACGAATACATTCGCGGGGTGAAAACATTGGGGTGGCCTCCGTTTCCCCGTCGCCTGTGGCAACGCAATTATTACGAGCACATCATCCGTAACGACCAGGAATGGGATCGGATACGGACATACATCGCTAACAATCCCCTACACTGGGAACGCGATCGCGAAAATCCATCAGTTGGTCTCTCCCGGATGAGGTAATCCAAGGCGTCCTCGAGGAGGCTCCCTCATGAACAGCACACCCGATCCTCACGTGACGATCCTGAACAGTAAAGCCGACGGTTACCGCGGCCTTTGGTATCAGAACCACATACTAAAGAGCCCTTTCAAGTATAAATACAGTGGGGGACTCAGCACGTACTGCGCCAAGCATAGGCCCTTTGCCGTCTACTGTCCCGAGGTCGAGAAGACATTCTTCTGCTTCGGCGGCGTCCACGCGGATTACCACAAGAAGCACGACCTGGGCTCCAGGAATCTCGACACACTGAAAGTGCGGGGAGCCATCTATCACATGGTCTCCTACTATGACCACAGGACCGGCGAGGTGCCGCGTCCCACCGTATTGCTCGACAAGGAGACATACGACGCCCATGATAACCCCGTCATCTCGGTGGATGATGACGGCTTCATCTGGATCTTCTCGACCTCGCATGGGACGTTACGCCCGTCGTATGTCCTCCGAAGCCTTAAGCCTTACGATATCAGCCGATTCGAGCAGGTTCATCCTTTCCAAAAGACCACCGATGGGCAGGAGAAGCTCATCACGAATTTCTCATACATGCAAGTATGGCATGTTCAGGGCCGGGGATTCGTCTACTTCTTCACCGGATACGAATCCTGGAGGAGGAAGACGTATTTCGCCACCAGCGAGGATGGGGTGATATGGTCACCCTGGATCAAGCTGGCGGATATCGATGAGGGTCACTACCAGATCAGCGCGGTGCATGGGACAAAGGCCGGCACCGCGTTCAACTACCACCCCAAGGGCAAGGGGTTAGACTGGCGAACTAACCTGTACTACATGGAGACCCTCGACTTCGGCCAGACATGGCAGGCCGCGGACGGCACTCCCCTGAGCCTTCCCGTTACGCAGGTTCATAACCCCGCCCTCGTCCACGACTTCCAGCGGGAGGGGCTACTCGTGTATCTGAAGGATATCGTGTTCGACGACGCGGGACGGCCGCTGATCCTGTTCGTCACGTCAAGGGGATATGAGCCCGGCCCGAAGAACGATCCCAGGACTTGGATGCTTGCCAGGTGGACCGGCCAGCGATGGGAGATCCATCCCATCACGACATCCGACAACAATTACGATACGGGATCGCTATACGTGGAGCCGGACGGAACCCTCAGGATCATCGCCCCAACGGAAGTCGGCCCTCAGCCCTTCAACCCCGGTGGGGAGATCGCGATGTGGACCAGCCATGACCTTGGCCGAACGTGGGAAAAGAAACGACAACTCACGGCGAACAGCCGGCGCAACCATAGCTACATTCGCCGCCCCGTGAATGCAAACCCGTGCTTTTACGCCCTGTGGGCGGATGGGAACGGTCGAGAGCCTTCAGAATCGTTCCTCTACTACTGCGATCAGTCCGGCAACGTCTTCATGCTGCCCCCGGAGATGTCGGAAGAATATGAAAAGCCAGGGCTCGTACGGAGGGAAGCATGGCTGACGGCGCCAGGATTCTCTTCGTGCTCAGGAAGATCGACTATGAGCCCCAGGGGATCATGCAACTCGCCGCCGTACTCAAGGGGGCGGGACATAAAGTCGAGCTGACGGCAGCCTCCCATGAAGACCCGGTTCGGGCAGCCCGTCGTTTCCGGCCGGATATATTGGCGTATAGCGTCTTCACCGGCAGTCAACGAGAGTATCTGAGCCTGAATGCCCGCCTGAAAGAAGCCACGGGAGCGCTCAGCGTATTCGGCGGTCCCCACCCCACCTTCTTCCCCGAGATCATCGAAGAGGACGGCGTGGACGTCGTATGCATCGGAGAAGGAGAAGGTCCCATACTGGATCTGGCCAACGCACTGGCCAGCGGCGCCCCCTTTCACGAGATCCCCAACCTGTGGGTCAAACAAGATGGGCAGATCCATCGTAACCCCGTGCGTTCGCTGATCACCGATCTGGATACGCTCCCCCTGCCGGATCGATCGCTGGTATACGACAAGGACCGCTTTACCCGTGAGAGCGGCCTGAAGCACTTCGTCGCCAGCCGGGGATGCCCCTACCTGTGCACGTTCTGTTTTAATCAGGCCATGACCGAGATCTATGGGTCGCCATGGCGGCGGGTCCGGCGGCGCAGCGTCGAGCATGTGTTAGAAGAGATCGATCAGGTCCGTCGATGCTATCCGCTGTCCTTTGTCGTGTTTCTGGATGATCTGTTCATCGTCCCTCGAGATTGGCTAGAGGTCTTCGCCCGGGAATATCCGCGCCGCATCGGGCTCCCATTCTTCTGCAACGTGCGTGCGAACCTCGTCGATAAAGACTTGGTACGACTGCTCAAGTCGGCGGGCTGTGTCAGCGTCGGCATGGGGATCGAGACGGGGGATGATCGGCTGCGCAACATCGTGCTCAAGCGCAACCTATCCCGGGAGCAACTCATCCAGGCGGCCGATCTGATCCACGATGCCGGGATCGCCCTCATCACGACGAATATGTTGGGGTTGCCGACGGGGACGCTAGAGGATGACTTCGAAACCCTTGAGTTGAACATCGCCTGCCGGGCGCAATACGCCAACGCCTTCCTTTATCAGCCCTATCCCCGCACGGAATTAGGCGAGTTCGCTCGCGAGGCCGGCCTGCTGGCGAAGGACGTAAACGAGATCAGCACCTCCGCCTGGGACCGGTCAATCCTACGCTTCCCTAGCCCGCGTGATCAACGCATGACAGAGAACCTGGTGAAGCTCTTCGCGCTGGCCGTGGCCTTCCCCCGACTGCGCTCCTGGTTAAGGTATCTCGTCAGGGCGCCGCGGAACCCCATCTACTGGCTGGCTTATAAGCTCTGGAAGGGATATGCTATCAAGCGGTGGATTCATCCATATCGCTCGTCCCCTCGGGAGTTCCTATACACGGCCTTTCGGTTCATGCAGTTCGATTGATGGCCAGTAGCTCCACACTTAACCGTGGTTGTTGCCAAAGCGCCATATCTGCATGGCAGAGCACTRTATGTAGGGCYGGTTTCCATAYYGGCCACAAGATGGCGGGTAAGAAACCCRCCCTACACGCCCTCCACGGTTGAATGAGGTGTTATCTGATAACCGCTCATATTGGAAGTCGACATGATATGGACGCAGCGGCGCTGCACCCCTACTTTCTGGATACAGCAGGAACGATGCTCTGCCCCATAAAGATTGGAGCCCAGCGTGAAGACGTGGTAGAATGAAGCCTAATCCGATACATTCTCTACAGATCAACCGACCGGTGAACGACTATCGAGCATCTCGCACGAAGTTCTCATCGCGCCGATGGGGGTCCAGCTCCCGCTCCTCGCCAGGAGGTCTCCATGCCCCTCGACCGTGAGCAGCTCATCGCCGCGCTGATAAAGATCATGGGAAGCGACGGCGTACTTCATGATCCCTATGACCTCATGCTTTACGAGTACGATGGCTCCGTAGAACGGGCCATGCCAGATCTCGTCGTGCTTCCCAGAAGCACGGAGCAGGTAGCCGCTGCGGTCCGCCTAGCCAACGAGGCGGGCATCCCCTTCCTGCCGCGCGGCGCCGGCACCGGGCTATCTGGCGGCTCCATCCCCATCCGTGGCGGCATGGTCATCAGCATGGCGCGGATGAACCGCATCCTCAGCATCGACCCCGTGAACATGCGCGCCGTGGTCCAGGCAGGCGTCGTCAACAGCGACCTCAGCCAGGCGGCCGCACCCTATGGCCTGCACTACGTGCCCGATCCTTCATCCCAGAACGCATGCACCATCGGCGGAAACGTGGCCGAGAACAGTGGGGGGCCACATTGTCTGGCCTACGGGGTCACCCTGAACCACGTCCTCGGCGTTAAGATGGTGCTGCCCGACGGCGAGATCGTCACCTTGGGCAGCGCGATGCTGGACACGCCCGGTTATGACCTGCTGGGTCTCGTCGTCGGCAGTGAGGGCACTTTAGGCATCGTCACCGAGGTCACCGTGCGCCTGATGCCGCTCCAAGAGGATGTGCGAACTCTTCTGGCCGTGTTCAACAGCGTCGAGGCCGCATCCCGGGCCGTGTCCGCCATCATCGCCGCGGGCATCGTCCCCGCCGCGTTGGAGATGATGGATCAACTCGCGCTTCAGGCCATCGAGGCCTACATCCATGTCGGCTATCCCCAGGACGCCGCGGCCGTGCTGCTGGTCGAAGTCGAGGGGCTAAGCGAGGGGCTGGATGAACAGGCCGCCCAGATCGAGGCGATCTGCCGGGCCCAAGGAGCGCGCAGCATCCGGCGGGCGCGCACGCCCGAAGAGCGAGAGCTGCTGTGGAAGGGGCGCAAGAGCGCCTTTGGCGCCATCGGCCGCCTGGCTAAAGCCTACATCACCCAGGACGGCACCGTGCCGAGGACCAGGCTCCCCCAGGCGTTACAGGAGATCCAGGAGATAGGGCGACGCCTGGGGTTACGGATCCTCAACGTCTTCCACGCCGGCGACGGGAACCTGCATCCCCTGATTCTGTTCGATCCCAGCGATCCGGACGAGGTCGCCCGTATGAAGCAGGCTACGGGCGAGCTGATGAGCGTGTTCATCAAGCTGGGCGGCACCATCACGGGCGAGCACGGAGTCGGCCTGGAGAAGAACGATTACATGCCCATCTTGTTCAGCGAACGGGAGTTGGACTTGATGCGAAGCCTGCGTCACATCTTCGATCCCGATGAACGGTGTAATCCCGGCAAGGTCCTGCCTATCGGCCGCGCCATGACGGGAGAGGCGACGCCGCTGCACAAATCCCACCCGCGGAGCGCGGCATGATGAGCGATCTCGCCTGGCTACAGGAACGATTCGGGCCGGAAGGCATAGCTGACGATGAGCGGACCTTAGCAGCGCATGCCATCGGCGACATGCGTCCCACCGTCGTCGTCTCCCCTCCCGACGCGCAGGGTGTGGCTGATACGCTCCGCTGGGCTTCCGAGCACGGGCTGGCCGTCGTCCCCTGGGGCGGAGGCACTCAACAGGCCGCCATGCTCGCGCCAGAACGCTATGACCTGGCGCTGCGCACCGGGCGGCTGCGAGAGGTGATCGAATACGAGCCCGCCGAGCTGGTCATCACCGTCGAGGCGGGGATCACGGTGTCCGAGCTGGCCGAGATCCTGGCACCTCACCAGCAATTCCTGCCCGTGACCGTCCCACAGCCTCAGAGGGCCACGATCGGGGGGCTCATCGCCACCAACGCTGCGGGGCCGGAGCGACTCCATTACGGCGCGATGCGGGATCTGGTGCTCGGGGTCACCGTAGCCCTGACCGACGGCTCGTTGATACGCGGGGGTGGCCGCGTCGTCAAGAACGTGGCCGGATACGACCTCACCCGGCTGTTTAACGGCTCATGGGGGACGCTAGGCGTGATCACCGCCGCCTCGCTACGGCTTTCACCGGTGCCCGCTGTGCGTCGCACCCTAGTGATGCGTTGCGCGTCGTGGGAGGGAGCTCAGGAGGCGGCGCTCGCGCTGTACCATTCGCGATTGGGCCCTCAGGGGCTCACGATCGCCCCCATCGACTCAATGGGAGGCGGAACACTGGACAGCTTAGAGCTCCTCATACGGTTCGGCGGGCTGCCGACGACGGTCGAGCGCCAGATGGCCGAGGCGCAGAAGCTGGCGGAGGAGGCGGGGGCACGCCTCGATCGCATCCTAGAGGGAAAGGAGGAGGCCACGCTCTGGATCCAACTGGTGGAAAGAGCGCACCAGGCGCCTGGCGTGCACCTGCAGGCCAGCGTGCTGCCGTCGCAGGTGGCGGAGGCTGTACACGTGCTATCAGAGATAGCAGATGCTCATGGATGGCCTAGTTATCCTCTGGCCCACGCGGGCGCGGGCACGGTGCTGACGGCCTGGGATGCGCCGGGGGACGCCCCGCTCGCGGAGGCGATCTCCACCGCGCGGACGCACCTTCGCGTCTTGGGCGGCTGGCTGTTCATCCGACGAGCGCCGCCACAAAAGGCCCCACTGGATTACTGGGGAGAGACGACACCTGGCGCCCGGCCACTGATGCGGCGGATCAAGGAGGAGTTGGATCCCGCCGGCATTTTAAACCCCGGCCGGTTCCTGGTCTGACGCTACCTCGATCACCATCTCACGACGGAAGGCGATCTCATGGCGGAACTCTCGGCGACGTTAGGCAACTATCTGCCCGGCGAGCCCCCCGACCTGGAAGGGCTTGAGAAGTGTACGCACTGTGGCCTGTGTCTAAACCAATGCCCCACATATCGCGCCCTCGGTCTGGAGATGGATTCCCCCCGCGGCCGCATTTATCAGATGAAGGCCGTCGCCGATGGGCGTCTGGAGATCTCTTCTAAGTTCGCCTTGCACATCAACCAATGCCTGGACTGTCGCGCGTGCGTGAGCGCCTGTCCCTCCGGTGTGCCCTACGGTAGCCTGGTTGAGAAAGCGCGTGGACAGATCGAGCGAGCCTTGCCAAGGCCCTGGTGGCAACGGTGGATACGCTGGCTGATCTTCAAGCAGCTCTTCCCCTATCCTAACCGGCTGGCGCTCGTAGGCCGCCTCTTACGGCTCTATCAACGCAGCGGCCTATACCGCGCGTTCCGATGGCTGGGACGCCACGGGGTGGTTCCCAAGGCGCTCCTGTACGCGGAGAGCCTGGCGCCCCGTCTCCCAGACCGGTTCTTCGACGCAAAGAACACCTCCCATATATCACCCCGCGGACCTGAGCGGGCACGGGTGGCTCTCTTCGTCGGGTGCGTGATGCCCCTTATCTATCCCGAGACGCATTGGGCCACCATTCGCGTGCTCACCCGGAACGGCTGCGCCGTTGATATCCCCCAGGATCAGTGCTGCTGTGGCGCGTTACACATCCACGCCGGTGAGCGGGAGATCGCCCGGGAGCTGGCCCGTCGGAACATGCGCGCCTTCGCCGATGCGGAGGTGATCGTCGTCAACGCGGCGGGATGCGGCGCGGCGATGAAGGAGTATCCAGAGCTGTTTGACGACCCGGACGAGCGCGCCCAGGCGGAGGCGTTCGCGGCCAAGGTACGGGACGTGACCGAAT
>DUEN01000045.1 GCA_011176545.1 Caldilineae bacterium
CCTTCTTCTACAACGTGATCATGATCCCGCTGGCCATCATCGGCTGGATGCACCCGGTGCTGGCGGAGATCGCCATGGCGACCAGTTCGGTCACGGTGGTCACCAACGCCAACCGGCTGCGTAAGGTCGACATCCGGCCCAGCTACAGGCGGACGGCCGACCAGGCCGTGGGAGCCGCTTCTGAGGCGTCCACGCCGCCATTGCCGTCCCCGCGCTCAGCCAGCTGAGAAGGCTGCAGAAGGGACACTGTCGCATATCTGACGTAGAGGTGCGTTGCACCTCGCCTGGGGCGTTGTCATCTAAGCGGGAGACCATCCAAGTTCACGGTTTCCACAAAGTCGCCGCGATGTAGCGCTCGCCGTCAGGGTGGTCATTGAAGTAGTAGACGGTGACGAGAGTGCCGTCGGGGCGCTGAACCGCGCGGGGGTAGCCGAGATCATGATTGCCTCCATCGTCTCGCAGCACAATCTCCTCGCCCCAGGTCACACCGCCGTCCGCGCTGAGCTTCGCACGGATGCCGTAAGGCTCGGCCCGGTATCCGTAGATCAAGCACAGCCGCCCATCGTGAAGTTTGACCAGCGCTGGCGGATTGCCCCCCTTGCCGGTATCGGGAACAGGCGTATTGAGATGAGCCCACGTCATCCCATTGTCATCGGAAGCATACAGATCAATCCAGCTTCGCGCCTTCACGAACGCTAGTCGTCCTCCACGGCGCCGGACGGCTACTACGATGCGGGACTCGGACAGACGCACGCTGGCGGGCATGATGGCAAAGCCTCGATCCGTTCGAACCACCCAGGAGACGAAATCAAAGGTCCTCCCCCCATCGGTCGTCCGGGCACAGAAGACACCGCCTCCCTCGCCGCCACCGGCTTTAGACGCCGTCAGGAAGAGCATGCACTCGCGAGAACTAAAGACGAGATAATCCGTCCGGGCCTCGATGCCCGGCTGGCCGAACATCGGCAGCCTGAACGGCCCCTCCCATGTATGGCATCGGTCATAGGAGATGTAGAACCAGGCCACAGTGCCAGCGCCCAGCCCCGTCCGGGCGCACATGAGGGCGAAGTCAGGATGCGTGAAATCGATGCCACCCGGACAGTCTACAGGGGCGTTCTCCAACCCCAACTCCAACGCCCGCCGGGCGCTCAGCTCGGGCTGCATATGCTCATCGGCTGAGAAGCCTCGGTTACCTGGCGAACGGGCGGGCGTCTCCTGCACCTCCCACGTGAGTCCGCCATCTAAGCTGCGGGCCTGCATGGGGAGGAAGGGGCGGCTCTTATCCCGGGCGTGGAACCCGCCTTTTGGGTCTGTATACCCGACCGTGAACCCGACGATGATCTCGTCTCCCCAGGACCAGATCCCATAATTGGCGGGCCACCCCGCGAAGCGTCCCTTCTCCCGATAAACCGTGATGTGTCTCATGATCTTGCGCTCCTCAGCGATATGATGTCTTCGGATCTGACCGTAACCATAGTCAGTGCGAATGTAGCCAGCGAGAGCATGGCTGCGACGTAGAATGTTCCCTGGATGCGCCACAGGCCGAACACCCCGGCCATCAAGAGCGGCCCCAGGGTCTGCCCTAGCTTGAGGACGGTATCATTGACGGCCAAGAACCCGGCGCGATGCTCCGCGGGTGCGAGCTTGCCCAACAGGGCGTGGTTGGCAGGCCAGTACAACCCCTCGGCCGTCCCCAGGATGAAGGTGATGAGCACCATGAACCATAAGCTTGGCGCCAGCAGGATCGCGGCGAGGGCCAGCGCGTACAGGACGAACGCCGTCTTGAGCAACGTCTCCTCGGCGCAGAACCTGGTGATCCGCCCTATCTGCGAGGCGATGATGGCGTTGATCAATGATCGGCCCGAGATCAGCCAGCCGATGACCAGAGGTGAGGCAAGAAAGGCTTCCTCAAGGAGGAGAGGAAAGTAAGCCAGGTAGGCGCCGAACATGATGATGAAGACCACGCACCCGGCGATGAAGAGCCCGGCCACTTCACGTGTCCGGAGGCTCTCTCGCGCGTGGCGGACGTACTCGGCGAATTGCGTGTCCCGTCTGGGCTCCGGATTCCGCAACGTGAACTGGACGAGCAAGGCTACGGGGATGGCGAGCAGGGACAGGGCAAACGGATAGTACCAGCCCGGTGTCGCCAGCACCCCACCGATGAGAGGGTAGAGGGTGGACCCGATGCTGCGCACGGTGGCGTTGTAGCCCATGGCGGCCGTACACTCTCGGCCGCTGTAGAGATCGGCGATCAGGGTGATGTTGAGCATGCTCAGCGAGGCGGCGCCGATACCCTGGAGGAGGCGCAATCCCAACAGGAAGCGGAAGTCCCGGGCCAACGCGCTGGCCCCTCCGGCCAACCCGAACAGCATCAGTGCTGGGACCAGAACGCGCTTCCGTCCCCATCGGTCGGCCAGGACGCCTAATATGGGGGTAAGAAAGATGCTGGGGAGAGCGAAGGCGGTGATCAGCAGCCCGACGGATTCAGCGGGGATGCGCAGGGCTCGCACGAGATCGGGGAAGGCTGGCGTGATGCTGTCCGACCTTAGGACCGCTACAAGCGCCACGCCGAACACGATATGCAGGTTGTGATCACGGTATAGGGCGTATGTTCTCACCCGACCTTGCCTGCCGCGAGGATAGTGGAGGTGATCAGAGTGGCGTGAGGGTGCTCTTCAGCAGCCACACTTCCGACACTTCGCAGCCTACGCCGCTGCCGCCATGCCCTGGCTCACGATACCAGGTGAGCGTGAGCTCGCCTCCCCAGGTGGCCTCTGGGGGGATGTCAAACTCCAACGGCTCTCGGGGGACCGGCTTGTGGATCCAGGGATGCACTTCGATGCCTTCGTTTGCCTCCAGACGGATCCTGACCATCGGGCTGAGGTCGGAGTACACAACCCGAACTTTGTACCGAGCCTCAGGATCCAGACCCGTGTATCGCATCTGGAAAGGTGCATCGTTCAGCGACCCGGTGTATCCACGCCATGAGAACCGGATCGGCCGCGGGTCCTTCCAATAAGGATACCGGCGCATAGGCGATTGCAGGAAGGCCGGGTCCTGTTTGTAATCCAGGCCCTTCACCAGATGAGGCGAGCTAAAGGAGGCGCCCAGATCGTCGTAGAACCCACCAGGGCCGGGATTTGTCCAATCGAGAATCTCCTCAATGGCCTTGAGACGGTCGGCTTCCTCCCCCATCTTCCGGATCTCAGCGAACCGCTCTTTCAGCCAGGGGCGGTTGTTGAGGGGATAATCAATCCCGTCCAAATTTGCCCCCCGCACCTCGCTCTGAGCTTGATAAAACTTCACGCTCAATTGCATGTGGATGCTCTGGAAGAGAGCTTCCGCTAACTGGAATATGCGCGTACGCCAGTCGGTGGCGATCGGCTGATTCACGGCGAGGTCCAGTATCCTCTCCGCCTCGTCCAGCGCGACCAGCGAGCCTTTCTGCGACGCCTGACGTAGCTGCGCCATCGCCTGCTCCTCCAGCGCCATCTCATACAGCAGGCGGCTGCGCGTATAGGCATCGTAGTAGGCCCGGTAAAGCGCCTGCAAAAACCGCCAGTTCTTCAGGTCACGCGGCGAGGCGGACGCCTCCATGTCCTGGAACTGCCGCAGCGTGGTGTAAACGCCTGCATTGACGGCCAGCGGCCCCTCCCAATTCCGCTCCAGGGCCAGCAATCCCTGAGCGAAGTCGTCCGTGTATCGCTCGCCGATGAAATATCGGCTGTATTCGCGGAGGATATCGATCACCTGAGCGTCCGGGTCCCATCCCAGCCGGCTCCAGACACACTTGTTGACATCGTCGTTGCAGCCTTCGGAGTAGGTGATGAAGCCTATCACGTGGTCTTGCATTTGCTTGAAGATCGTCGCTTGGCCTATGGGCCTCGGGTTAATCGGCTCGCGTCCCTCGGTGAGCGCGTAGGCGATGTCCCAGTCGGGGACGGGGTACTGGCAACTGATCGTGTGAGTAATGTCCGGGTAATTCCGGATAGGGTACTTCTCAGGGATCAGCTCCCGGAAGTGCGCCAGGGTCATATGGATCCACGGGCCATGCACCACACCCGTCAACCAATCCGGGCTCTCCTGCTCTAGGATGCCGATGAACTCCTCCATCCACTCCTGGGTGAAGCCCTGGGGCGAGATCCACATCTGTGCCCGGGGATGGAATCGCCTCAGGAGCGCTGCCTGCTTTTCCATGAAGGCCATCAGGACCTTAGGCCGCGTCCACCCCGGATCGCCTCCGGGCACGAACACGGCATCGATGCGCGGCAGCCGCTCGAAGACCTCCCGCCGCTCTTTGAGGGCGGATTCCACGATCGCCGGATCCGTGTAATCCTCATCCATCGCTGGGTACCAGATCCAGACATCGATGCCGTATTCATCCGCGATGCGCGACATGCCGGCCATCATTTCAAGGGGTGGAAGCGGGAAGTGCACACTATCGAGCTTGTCGTCGGAGCGCGGCGGGATCAACTCGATGGCGTTGGCGCCGAACACCACGAGATCGCGGATGTACTGTTCCCATTGGGGCAAGTCCCACCCGCAATAGGAATTCGTCTTATCTCGATATCCCAATTGATGTCCACGCAGTTGATACCGAGGCGCCGTCGTGACGTTCAGATTAGCGGGGAGCCGGATGCTTCCCTGTCGTATGCGGAGCGTGCGCAACAGGTGCCCCACACCGAACAGCACACCTCGTGCATCATTCCCGACCACGAAGATGGCGGGCACTCCCTTCCTCAATTTAACCCGAATCCGGTATCCCTCGGGAGCAGTGGTCTCGCCATCGGCCAAAAGTTCACTTGTATATTCCCCGGCGAAATCCTCCAAGGCGGAGGCCGGTCCGACCGCAATGACAGGCACATCAGATACCGGCCATTGAGTGGCGATCTCCCAGCGGATTCGGGATCGTTTCTCGACCTCCTCCACCAGCATGATGATGGCTTTCTTCGCCGGCCCAGAGAGCTCAGGAGGGCAGAGCACCAGCGCCTGGCTCAGATCGAACAGATTGTCCCTTCTAGTCTCCTCTCCTGTCATAGGTTAAGCCTCTTAGAAAGGATTGCTCATCCAGGGAAATGCCATGCGAGGCAGTTCGGCAGCGCCAACGAGACACAGATGGCACCACCTTCACTCCGTAAACCGCTCGCGCTTTTCCCTCGTGGGAAGCGAGGAGATGAATGACCGACTAGCCTTTCAACCCGGTCATTACGATGCCTTGGATAAAAGCACGTTGCGCCAGGAAGTAGATGATCACTACGGGCACAACCATCATGGTCGATAGCACCATCATGTAGTGCGTCCAGTCCAGGCCCGATTCGAACTCCTTGAGCCCGTTCACGCCCAAGGCCAACGTCCACAGTGATCGCTTATTCAAGTAGATTAACGGTTGCAGGAATCCATTCCACTGCGCGAGGAAGGTTTGGATGGTGACGACGATCAGAGCCGGGCGTGCCAACGGAACGGCGATCTGGAAGAAGACCCGCCACCGACTGGCGCCATCGATGCGCGCCGCGTCCTCCAACTCTCGGGGAATAGTCCGGAAGAACTGTCTCAGCAGGAAGATATTGAACGCCCCACCACCGAACCAGGCAGGCACGATGAGAGGGAGGAAGGTCCCGACCCAGCCCAGCTTTGAGAACATGACATAGATAGGGATCATGGTCACGGCGTAGGGGAGCATCAAAGTAGATAAGATAATAGAAAAGACGGCATCACGTCCGCGAAATCGGAGGCGGGCAAAGCTGTATCCCGCGAACGCGGAGGTGATCACCGCGCCTGCCGTGGCTGAAAGCGTGATCACGAGCGTGTTTCTCGCGTATAGCAACACGGGCACAGCACTGAAAACCTCAATGTAGTTACTCCAGTAGGCAGGCCTCGGGATCCATTGGGGAGGGAAGATATAGATCGTTTCTGGGCGTTTGAGGGATGATGATACCAGCCAGAAGAATGGCGTTAGCATCAACACGCCCCCCACGGCTAAAACCACATATGCCAGGGCTTGGCCGAAGGACACTCGAGGCCTTGCGAGGATCATCGTTCCCCTCATACAGTCCCTTCCTCCTCGTAGTAGACCCATGCTTCCTGGGAGCGGAAGAGGATCCAGGTGAGTATCATGATGACCACGAAGAGCACCCATGCCATGGCGCATGCGTAACCGTTCCTGAAATATCCGAAGGCATTGCGATACAAATAGAGGACGTAAAAGAGTGCTGCATTCTGCGGACCGGCCGAAGAGGAGGCTGCGGCCGAACCGTACAAGACGTAGGCGGCGGCGAAAACCTGGAAACTCCCGATGATCCCCATGATCAACTGGAAGAAGATCACTGCGGAGGTCATAGGGATCGTGATATGTCGAAACTTATGCCATGCACTCGCACCGTCTACCTCGGCGGCTTCATAGAGGACATCTGGCACACCTTTCAGCGCGGCCAGGAAGATAAGCGCGCTATTGCCGAGCCCCCATAGATGAATGATCACAAGCGAGGGGACGATCCATTTCGGGTCAGTCAGCCAGCCTGGCGCGGGTAGTCCCATCACTTTCAACGGATAGTTGATAGGGCCAAATTCAGGATTGAGTCCCCAGCGCCACAGCGCCGCGCTGGCCACGCTGGGCACCAGCGATGGCAGGTACCACATCGTTCGGTATGCGCTGATGCCCTTGACATCCTGACTCATTAACATAGCGATGGCATATGCTACGATAAGGGAAAGAGGGATAGAGAGGACAGAATACTTAAGCGTGACCGTTACGGATTTTCGCCAGAGTTCATCCGTCGGAAGTTTCATGTAATTAACCAGTCCGACCCATTTCGGCGGACTGATAATGTCATACTTGGTAAAGCTCAAGATCAGGCTGATCACGACAGGGCCTAGGCTGAAGAGCAATAGCCCCAGTACAGCGGGCAGGATAAAAAGCCATCCGTAAAAGGTTTCCTCGAAGCTGAGTCTCTGATAAAACATACGGGGACGGGATGATGGAGTCGAGACGGCAGAAACTCTCATCGCATCACCTCTTAGATATGGGGCGGACCGCCTGAAGCCAGCGGTCCGCCCATCTCGAGTATGTCCTGCTCGCCACCTTAGGTCACTTCGCCGGTCCTCATCAGATGTTCCGTCTTCTCACGGACCTCCTTCGCCACGTCCTCCCACCGGATCTCGCCAGCCCAGAGGCTGTCCAGGTAAGGCGCCCATAGATCGATCATCGGCTGATACCAGCCGTTGTAGTAGGAGCCAACCTTATCCCCAGGCCAACGGAAGGTTGGCCCTTCGAAGGCATCGTAGAAGACCTGGCGATACTTCGGCTCGGGCGGCGCCGGGTTGTTGATGAACCGGTCCCGGAGATCCTTGCGGATGGGCTGCATCATACCCATGTCGACCAGGATCTCCTCACCCTCATAAAGGCAAGCGAAGGAGATGAAATCGTAGGACTCTTGCTTATACTTGCTCTTGGAGGAGATGCACAAGGGTGAATAGTGGCCGTAGGAGGCCTTCGTCTTGCTGTAAGGAACCTGGAAGGTCCCCCATCGCGTGACGCCTGCATCGTTGATGCGCCCCAACAGCCATACGCCGATGTGCTGGATGGCCACGTTCTTGGAGCGTATATCCATGGTCGTGGCCTGCTCGTAGGCCGGGGAGGGACCTACATAGTGCTTCAGGCCAAGATCAGCCAGCCAGTTCATGGCTTCGATGAACTCCGGCGTGTCAACGGGGCAACTCAGGTCGGCCTCGATGATCTCCGCGTTGTTGGACCAGATGTAGGTCTGTCTCCCATGGCCTCGATCGGCGATGAACCCATATTGCTTCACCCGGGTGGGGTCGAACTTGGGATCCGTCGCCGGCCTCCCATCGAGGTCGATCGTCAGCTGCTTCCCAAGCTCGATGATCTCGTCCCACGTCATCCACTTCTGCGGATCAGGATAGGGGATCCCGGCTTCATCGAAGAGATCCATGTTGAAGGCCACAACCATAGCTCCGCTATCCCAAGGCAGCCCCCATCGAGCGCCATCGTAAGTCTGCGCGATCCAGCAATTGGGGATGTAGTCGTCCTCGTTAAACCTGGGATCCGCCTCCAGGAACGGCTCCAGGTTGACGGTGAGCCCCTTTCGGGTAAGCATCCCCGTGGTCCTGTTCGCGTCGAACCAGATGTCTGGGCCGGTGCCGGCGGCGAACATCATCAGGAGGACCTCTTGATGAGAGTACCCAGGAACCGCGTTGATCTCGAAGTTGATCTCGGGGTGCGATTCCTGATACAACTTCATCTGCATGTCCATGACCTTCGCGATGTACTCGCCGCCGCGGTTGAAGAAGTTAAGGGTGATGGGTTCCTTCTTGGCGGCCTCCGGCTTTTCTGCGGCGGGGGCTGGCGCCATGGCGCCAGGGGCACAGGCAGCCAACAGACCTCCCACTGCAGCCCCTGCGCTGAGCCGCAGGAAACCTCGACGGCTGATCGGTGATCCCATGGTATCCCTCCTTTCCCTACATTAGTCACCTTAGTCACCTTGGGAGCGCTTAGAATCCCACGCGATCCCTTCCAACGCATCATGTGAATATTAAAATGTGGATGGGGATCACTCGCCGTGTTTCACCTCCTCATCTCGATATATGCGGGACAAAGTCCCGGCCCCGATCGTCGGCCCGAGGCAAGCCTCCCTACCGCGGCTATCAACATGGAGAATATCCGGATGGGATGAGCGTCTCTGAGGGGACTTTATTGTTGGCGGGAAAGTTCAGAGCGCTCCCTAGAAGTGACGAACGACTGTTAAATGAGTTCGAGGGCTCTCAATCCCTTCTCAACTGCTTTTAACTCCTCCGGCTCCAGCTCGCGCATGGGAGGTCTGGTGCATCCTGCAGGCACTCCCCTTAATTTCAGCCCTGCTTTGAAGTAGGCTGGGGTAATCCCGTCCTTGAACACAGATCGGATCTGATTGATCAGACACTGTAATGCCTGAGCCCTCTCGAGGTGACCCGATTCGAACGCCTCGTAGAGCTCTCGGAATATCTCTGGAAATACGTTGGAATTGCCAGACACTTGCGCCCTGGCCCCAAGCACCAGAGCGGGAAGCATCAAGCCATCCACGCCGCAGAAGACCTGAAACCCGTCCCCTCCTATGTGGATGTACTCTTGCAGGCGGATCAAAGAAGGATTGCTCGACTTGATGCCTATGATGTTCGGAGCCGCTTCTAGCAGGCGTTCGAGTAAGGCGGGCGTGATATCGTTTTTGGCATTACCGGGGAAGGTGTATAGAAATATCGGGAAGTCAGGCACTGCACGCGCGACAGCGGTGAAATGCATGTACAGGGATTCGTCGTCGAGGGTGAAGAAATAGGGCACGATGACCGACGCTGCGATGGCGCCTGTAGCTCGCGCATGACATGTCAGCTCGATCGTTTCCGCGGTGCTGATGCATCCCGTATGCGCGATAACCGGCACGCGGCCATCGACATGCTCAACGACGGCCTCACAGAGCGCCTTACGCTCCGCTATGCTCAAGAGCATACCCTCCCCGGTGGTCCCCCCTACCATCAAGCCATCAATCTGATGTGAGAGCAGAAAATCCACCACACGTCGGACGCCCTCGAAGTCCACTCGGTTTTGATCATCGAAAGACGTCACGATGGGACAGATGACACCGCGAATATCAAGTTCCGTTTTCAAAGGGTACCTCAACGTATGGGGGGTATGGACTGGGCATCGACGACCAATGATGGGCTCGCGGGGACGTACCCCATACGCCGCGAGATCTCCTGCGCTGTATACATCACACGAGCGGCGAACTCCGTTACTCGGCTGGTGATCATCTCGGGATTTGCCCCGGACACGCTACAGGCACCGATCACGCGGCCATCATGGCGCAGGATGGGGGCTCCGACGCAGTAGAGCCCCTTCTCGTGTTCTCCGCGATCGATGGCATATCCTCGCGCCCGAGTCTCTTCCAACTCCTTATACAATGTATCAGGATCGGTGATCGTCGCCTCAGTAAATCTCGGTAACCCGACCCGCTGTATGATCCCTTCAACCTCCTCTATAGGGAGCTTGCTGAGGATGGCCTTCCCAACTGAGGTGCAGTGCAAAGCTACACGTTCTCCCACGGCTGTGCGTGCCAGTAAGCGTCGTGGGGACTCGATAGCGTAAATGTAAAGCCCATAGTCGCCATCGAGCACCGTCAAGTAAACGGATTCGCGACACGTGTTAGCCAACTCCCGTAGGAGTGGGGCTGCGCGATCTCGGAGCTCGACATTAATGCGAACCGCCTGAGTCAGGGGGATGATAGCCGTCCCTAAGGCATATCGGCCATCGTCGGTCTTCTCAATGAAGCCGCGCGCCAGTAATGTGCTCAGGAGGTTGTGTACAGTGCCTTTCGGCATGCCGAGCTTATCGCTGATCTCTCCCAAAGTCAGACGTGGTTGATCCGGGGTGAATGTTTGCAGAATGTCGATAGCTTTGAGGACTGAGTTGATCATGAAAAGCACTTACCTCAATTAGAATTCGCGTCCCAAGAAGTGTTGAGACATTCCATAATATGGAATGTCTTTCTTTATTCTAGAATTAAGATAGCATGGATTCCTGCATTTGTCAAGGGTTCATCCTTCTGGGGACTGCGCCGCCAACTGGAAGCGCTGGTCGGCCGGCGGCTGACCGACGCCGTGCTGCAGCAGGCTAGAGCCAACGGCGACGCCTCTTTCGCTCGGTCCTTTATTGGACGAAGAACAGAGGATGGTAGACGGCAGACAGACGACGGGGGTGAGGCGAATTAACGCTGGCTTCCCCGTTTACTCCTGAGGCTGTGGTCCGATTAAGAGCATTGGAACTCAGCGATGACCGTGGCTATTGACCATCGAGGTGATGAGCAAGGCGGCGCGTATGGACATCCCTGCTTGGACGTGATGCTACCATTCGATCAACACGCCAAGGAAGTCGGCGGGCCGTTCGATGAGCGCCTCATATGTCTCCTGGATCTCCTCGGGGCGAATGCGATGGCTGATCAGCTCATCGGCCTTCAGGGAGCCGTCGGCCAGCAAATCCAGGACCAGGTCGAGATTGCGCTCCCGGGTCCACGGGTCCTGTAAGGTCTCAGGATGCTCAGAGAGCCGATCGTGTGCCCCGATGAGGGTGACACCCCGGCGGTGGATGGTACTATAGGGATCGATCTCGACTTTACCGCGCGGGCTGCCGAGCAACACTACCCGGCCGCCTTCGGCCGCCAGGTCCAGGGCCATAGGGATCACCTGTGGATTGCCGGTGGCCTCGATGACTACCTCCGCCATCCGGCCGTTCGTCACCTCCTTTACGAAGTCTCGCACCGGGACCTCGTTCGCATCGATGGCGTGGATGCCACTGGCGGCGGCGATCTGCACACGCCTGGGGATGAGGTCCACTCCGATGACGGGCCTGCCGCCGGACAGGCGGCTCAACTGCGCGGCGAACTGGCCGATGAGCCCCAGGCCGAAGACGACGACGGTCTCGCCCAACGCGATACGAGCCTGACGTATCCCCATCATACTGATGCCGGCCAGCCGGGCTAGCGCACCAGCAGCCATAGACACACCCGATGGCAGGCGGCGGGCGAGCGTTGTGCGCACGTCACATAAGGCCCAATCGCTGTGGGGCGCATGGGCTAACACACGATCACCGACGGCCCACTCCGTCACCTCGCGACCGACAGCATGGATCGTCCCCGCCAGCGCGTAGCCCATGGGACAGGGCAGTTTCGGGAACGGCGCGTCGGGCAACGTGTACCCGATGTGCGAACCGCTGTACACGGCGATCTCGGTGCCCGCGCTGATCAGGGAGCATGCCGCCTTGATGAGAATCTCGTGCGGGCCGGGAGTTTCCGGGATCTCGTAGGTTTCCCACTCCACGTGACGGATCGCCTTACACACCAGACGACTGGCTTGCATGTGATACCTCCCTACTTGAAACGGCCCATGATATCGCCCCCGTAGGTGACGACGCCGATGCGTGCCTGGCGTCCGTGGCGTGCCAGCGCCGCTTCCAGCGCCGCATCGAAGTCAGGCGTGGCCATCAGGCCGATCTGAGCTGCCTCGTCCTCGGTGATCCCTTCGGTCACCAGGACGATGTTCACCCGACTACGAGTCCGATCCAGCGCCAGATAGGTGCCGGCCGCCACGCCGTCGGATATCTTTCCCTGTTCAACCAACCTCGGCACTTCCTCGCCTGGCCTCTGGCCCAAAGCGATAAACTGAGGATGATCCGGAGCGATGCCCTCCGGCGCGGGGATGAGCAGGATCAACGTGCCGCCATCCCTGACCATCATACCACAGTTGTTGATGGGCTTGAACCCCTGCCACAGATCACGATCGGCCGGATGGGAGCTGGCCACGACGATGTCAGGGCGCTCGTCGATCTCGACGGTGTAAATCGGGCGGGCGATATCCACCCCAACCCGATGAGCGGCGATCACGTCGCCTGCCACCACGGCCACCACCTCTCCCTTCCGATTCAGGACCACGTTGACGATGAATTTGAGCCCTGATTGGATGGCGATCTGTTCCATCTCGCGGCGGATCGGATTGTCCAACCGGCCCAAGGTCTCGTAAACGCGCGGGCCTGCCATCAGGTGGGTCTTGTCGGTGGTCACTGGGCTGCTCACGCCGGGCTGGATCATCTTGGCGCCGCCCGCCCACCCGGCGTACATATGAGGAATGATGTTCCCCACAGCGATGCTCAGGTCGCTTTCCACATAGCGCCGGCTGAGGAAAATGGGCACTCCCAACGGCGTGACACCCAGGTCCACGAAGTCGTGAGGGTCTTGGGACAGGTTCTCTACAGGGACGCGGGCCATCACCTCTTCGCCGTAGCGAGCGAGGCACTCAGCCTCGGTCATGGGACGGTGGGTGCCCAGCGCGATCAAGATGGTGATATCCCTATCGGGAACGCCGGCCGCGTTCAGTTCATCCAGCAAGATGGGCAGGATCAGATGCTGAGGCGTGGAGCGCGTTCCATCATCAACGAGAATCACGGTGCGAGTACCATGTTGGCGCACCAGTTCAGGGAGCGTCGGCGCACCAATGGGAGAGCGGATGGCCGCCCGGATGGCCTCCGGCAGATCAGCCACAGGTGGCACATCCTTTGGCCCCACCACCCAGGCCAGATTCGCCGCTGGGATGCGCAAAGTCCTGGTCTCATGCCCGTAAGGGACTGTGATCTCTTCGTACATATTGCTCTCCTAACCGCAAAGGGCGCGAAGGGCGCAAAGGCAGTTCAAAAAACCTTTGCGCTCTTTGCATTCTTTGCGGTTCCTCTCCCTTATATTATGGCGATAGAAGCTTTTGTCCAAAGTTCAGTCACCTACGCTTGCGGGCGATGGCGCGCTGTGCAGCGGCCACGATGTCGTCCACGCTCAGCCCGTACTTGTCCATGAGCTCGCCATAGGGCCCACTCTCGGTAAAGGTGTCAGCGACGCCCACCCGTTCCATGGGCACTGGCTCGCTCTCGACCAGGACTTCGGCCACAGCGCCCCCCAACCCGCCGATGATGCTGTGCTCTTCAACGGTCACCACGGCGCCGGTTTCCGCGGCGCAATGGGCCACCAATTCCCGGTCTAGCGGCTTGATGGTGTGCATCTCCACGACTCGAGCGTGAACGCCCTTTTCGGCCAGCCGCCTGGCCGCCTCCAGACAGCGAGAGACCATCACGCCACAGCCGATGATCGTCACATCTGTGCCTTCGCGCAACAAGACACCCTTGCCGATCTCAGGTTCGTACGCATCGGTAAAGATCACAGGCACCTCATTGCGGCACAGCCGGAAGAAGACGGGCCCCTCCCAGGCGACGATCTGGGGCAATAATTTGCTGACCGCCACCGGATCGGCAGGGACGACCACCGTCATGTGTGGCAGGCTGCGCATAATGGCCAGATCCGTGATGGCATGGTGCGTCGGCCCATCGAAGGAGTCAGACAGGCCCGCGTAGGCCGCAGCCAGTTTGACGTTGGCCTCTCCGTAGCACAGATGCGTTCGCACTTGCTCCAGGGCGCGCGTGGCGAACAGGAAGGCGAAGGTGTTGGCGATAGGGATTTTCCCGCCGTTGGCCATCCCGACCGCCACATCGACCAGCGCCTGCTCGGCGATGCCGACGTTGAAGAACCGATCGGGGAAGACTTCTTCGAACATATAGCTGTGATCGGAGTTGGAGACATCGGCGCTAAGGACGACGACGTCCTCCCGAGCGCGTCCGAGCTCAACCAGCGCCTGTCCGTAGGCAACGCGCATCGAGATCGGCTCGCCGAAGGGCTCCCGTACTAGTTCCGCCATCGGGCCACCTCCTCTTCCAATTCGGCCAGAGCTGCCCGGAACTGCTCCTCCGTCGGCGGCCTGCCGTGCCAGTCGTTGTCGTACTCCATGAAACTGACGCCTTTGCCCTTGGTCGTGCGGGCGATGATGAGGGTAGGCCTAGCGTGGATCTCATCGGCCTCGTCCAGGGCATCCAGCACCTGGGCCATGTTGTGCCCGTGGATCTCGATGACGTGCCAGCCAAAGGAGCGCCACTTATCGGCGATGGGCTCAGTTGGAAGCACCTGCGCCGTAGAGCCCGTCTGTTGAACGCCGTTATAGTCCAGAATGGCGACCAGATTGTCAAGCTGGTACTTGGCCGCCACCAGCGCCCCTTCCCAGATGACGCCCGCATCGATCTCACCATCGCCTAGCACGACATAGACGCGGTATCTGGGATGTCCCTTATCCCTTCCCTTCGGTGCGTCCATCTTGGCCGCCAGCGCCATCCCTGCGCCGATGGCCACCCCATGACCTAGCGGCCCGGCGGGGATCTCGACGCCGGGCGTCTTCTGCCGCTCCGGGTGACCTTGCAAACGGCTGTTGAGCTCGCGGAACGTCGCCAGCTCCTCCACAGGGAAGTAGCCGCGATGGGCCAGGCAAGTGTATAGCATGGCACAGGCATGCCCTTTGGAGAACACCAACCGATCTCGGTCGGGCCAGTCGGGGTTGGCCGGGTCGATCCGCAGATGGTGGAAGTAGAGGGCCACCAGGACCTCAGCGATCGAGAAGGCCCCACCGATATGGCCTGTCTGATGCTCGTAAACCATACGCAGCACCTGGATACGAAACTCATAAGCCCACCGCGAGAGATCGGCGATCATCTCGGATGTGTGCGGCATGCCATGGGGATAAACCAGGGGGGATTCTATCTCTCTAGCAGTAGTCATCATAGTCGGTCTCCTTTCAACCCGACAGGCACCCACAAGGGGTGCCCCTACTGTCATGGATTGGGAATCTCGTGTAGGGGCAGCCCTGGTGGCTGCCCAGGATCGGGTGTCTATCGTCGAAAAGCTGTGCTACGCCCGGCTGAGAGAGCCCCTATCCAGGTAGCACTGTGTCATACAGATAACGGAGCGTTTTCGCCGGATTGCGTTCCGCCATCAGGGCAGCCATTTGCTGCCGGTCCAGTCGATCGACCAAGGATTCCAGCTTGCGGGTCAGGTGAGTGACCGTGTTGAACGTCTCGACGGTGTCCATCTCCTTTGACATCACGTCGTAGGCATACCAGTCATTGGTGTAACCCACCTCTCTGAGAAAGTACAAGAACTCGACGAACTCCCAGAGATGGAACGCTCCAGGGATCATATCCCAATCCCAGTTGCGATCATTGTCATTGAGGTGAACGTAGAACAGCTTGCCCGCGCGAGCCAGCAGCGCTACCGATTGGGCCGGCCGCTCGCCAGCCAGCAGCGCATGGCCGATGTCCAGCGTGACACCCAGGTTTTCCGCACCCACTGCCTGGCAAAAGGCCAGCGCCTCGCCAGCCGAGGCCAGCAGGCAGCGAGTGCGCGGATCGTTCCACTTGTACTCGATGCATACCTTGACATCTCGATTGTGCTCGCAGATGGCGGCAAACGTCTCCTCGGCGTAGCGGTAGGCATCCAGATAATTCATCTCGAACACGTAGTCGTGCCCATCGTTCAGCGGGCAGGTGGAGATGCGAGGTGCCCCGATTTCCATCGCCAGGTCCATCGCCCGCCTGAAGTCGTCCACAACCTCAGCGCGCTCTTGGGCGCTGGCAGACGTAAACGCGCCCCGTAGCCACTTGCCGGTGCGTCGAGAGCGCACGTTGACGGCCGATACCCCGAATCCGTAATCGGTCAGGAGCGATTTGAGCAAAGCCACATCCTCGAAGTCCGCCGGATAGCACAGCTCTAAACCATCTAATCCTTCGATCTGCGCGGCCACGGCGAATTTCTCCTCCAGCGTGCGATCCGGCTTATAGGTAATGTAGCGATTCCTCACGCCGCCTAAAAAGGCGGTGATGACGGCAAGTTTGTTCATCAGGCCCTCCTGTGCGGGTTGGCGGGTTTGCGAGTCTGCGAGTTTGCGGGTTTGCGAGTCTGCGAGTAGGCGCACTGGCGAATCAGCGGGCGGCACGGTCCGCCTTTCGTCGTTCGTCCTTCGTTACCTCTTCATTCAAAGCAGTTGCCGCAAATAGGCAATCCCACGGCGCACCCAGGCTTCCTCCTGCGCCAGCGTGGCCTCCTCATCCTCCAGCCGATCCATCCAGCACTCGATCAGGAGATTGGGCGAGCGGCCAGCGGCTCGTACTGCGGCCAGCATGCCGGGGATATCCACCAGGCCCTC
>DUEN01000046.1 GCA_011176545.1 Caldilineae bacterium
CGGGTGGAGGATCGGGATCAGGTCGTATACGGTGAGCACGGTGGAGAGACCCGGGCGGTAGGGCATCAGAAAGTACGTGCTATGGTAGACGTTCGCCCGGAGGCCGTGTCCAGACGAGCCCGGTGGCTGTTCCCCTATCTGCTTCGGCTGGCGCTACGCGCCGCCCACCGGGTGATCGCCATCTCCACGACGACGAAAGAAGATTTATGTCGAGTTGCGGGAGTCCCCGAGAGCAGGATTGACGTGATCCCGCTGGCGCCGGATCCCCGATTCGTCCCCCAGCCCGAGCCGGTAATCGCCCGCCTGCGAGAGCAGCTGGGGCTTCCCCCCTGGTATGCGCTCTGTGTGGGCAGCAACAAGCCTCACAAGAACCTGGTACGTCTGATCGAGGCGTGGGGCCTGATCTCGAAAACGCCGGAGGCGGCCAGGTGGGCGCTGGTCATTGCCGGGATTTGGGATTCCCGCTATCCGGAGGCCCGCCAGCGCACTCTGGCGCTCGGGTTGCAGGACCGGGTGCGGTTCCTGGGCCCGGTGGACGAGGCCGATCTGCCAGCCCTGTACGGGGGCGCTGGGCTCTTCGTCTTCCCATCGTTGTATGAGGGGTTCGGGCTGCCCGTCCTGGAGGCGATGGCCTGCGGCGCGCCGGTTGTCTGCTCAGACCGCGCCAGCCTGCCAGAGGTAGCCGGAGATGCTGCCATCCTGGTGGATCCCACGGACGTGGAGGCCCTGGCCGCGGCGATGACGCGACTGCTGGCCGATGAGAGCCTGCGACAGGAGATGCGCCGACGGGCGCTGGCGCGTGCGGCCGAGTTCTCCTGGGAGCGAACGGCTCGTATGACGCTCGCGGTGTACCGGGCGATCACGAGTTGACACTCACAGCCTCCCACCCCCTCACTGCCCGAGCTAGCATAGAACGCAGACGACGCAGATCTTCGCTGATCCCCGCAGATTCCTTGGAGAAATCAGCGCTCATCAGCGGGATCAGTGTCCCATTTTCAACAGCAGTAGGGCGGCTTTCCATAGCCGCCGCTGCCACGCCCCAGGCAAGCACCGCCTATCTCGGCGAAAGGGCAGGTATGGAAACCTGCCCTCCTTGTTAGGAATGGGACTTCGATACACACAGCCCCAGCAGTAGGGTGGCTTTCCATAGCTCAAAGGGTATGTTTTAAATGAGCAATGTGGGGTGCAACCCTACGAGTACTTACATCTTACCCGCCATCTTGTGTCTGATCTTCGCAGATTCCTTGAGAAATCAGCGCTCATCAGCGAGATCAGCGTCCCATTTCCAACAGGATATCAGCCGCTACAAGCGCCGTCGAGCGTTTGAGCATTGTCCCCCCGCCACGCCTGTGCTATCATACGCCAAGGCCGGGAGAGGCAATGGGACGGCGTATCCCGGCGCAGAAGCTACGCCCACACCATGCCCGAGGAGAGACCCCATCAGGGAGAAAATCGACGCCGGAATGAGGATCCTGCACGTATACAAGGATTACTTCCCCGTCCTGGGCGGCATCGAGAACCACATCCGCATGCTGGCGGAGGCCCAGGCGGCCACGGGGCACCGGGTAACCGTGCTCGTCTGCGCGCCGGGGCCCCGCACTCACGTTGAAGACCGAAATGGCGTGCGCGTCATCAAGGCCGCCCGGTTAGCCACCGTCGCCTCCACCCCCTTGAGCGTGCAGCAGCCCTGGTTCCTGGCCCGCCTGCGTCCTGATATCATCCATATCCATTCCCCCTACCCGGTGGCCGAGGCCGCCAACTGGCTGTGGGGGCGCGCCCGCGCCACGGTCATCACCCATCACAGTGACGTGGTGCGCCAGAAGCTCATCCTGCGCTTCTATGGGCCGATCCTGCGCCGCGTCCTGCGCTCCGCCGACGCCATCATCGCCACGAGCCCGCACTATCTGGAGACCTCGCCCTGGCTCCGCCCCGTGCGAGATCGCTGCACCGTCGTGCCGCTGGGCATCGACCTGAGCCGCTTCCCCGAGCGTCCTGAGCCGCCGATCCATGATCCGCCGACGATCCTGTTCGTGGGCAAGCTGCGCTACTACAAGGGGCTGGACGTCCTGCTACGAGCCATGCGCTCCCTGTCCGACGTCCAACTGGTCGTCGTGGGCGACGGCCCGATGCGTAAGCCGTGGGAGCGCCTGGCCCAAGAGCTGGAGCTGACAGCACGCGTCCGGTTCGCCGGCGAGGTGCCCGACGAGGAACTGCTCACGTACTACGCGGGGGCGGACCTGTTTGTGCTCCCGGCCACCGCCCGGGCCGAGGCGTTCGGGACTGTGCTGTTGGAGGCGATGGCCATGGCGCTCCCCGTGATCAGCACGGAGCTGGGCACCGGCACCTCCTGGGTGAACCAGGACGGGGTGACCGGACGGGTCGTCCCGCCCGATGATCCGGACGCGCTGGCTCAGGCGATCCGGGAGCTGATGGCAGATCCCGAACGGAGGCGACGGATGGGAAGGACCGCGCGGGAGCGGGTGCAGGCGGAGTTCAGCCTGCCCATGATGGTACAACGCGTGGAAGCTGTATATGAGCGGGCTCTGAAACAGAAGCGTACATCCAGAAGCTGATGCATCAGTCCCGCTTTGACCGATCATTCCACTACGCCTTACAATGAAGGTAAGTCTAAGCGGGAGAGGAGAGGATGCCTATTGTGACGCTCTCAAACAAGGGACAGATCGTGCTCCCCCGTGAGATCCGACAAGCGTTGGGCCTCCGGAAAGGGGATAAGCCCCGAATAACGATTGAAGAAGGATATCGCTTGGTATTGACCCCCTTGCCTTTCAATCACGGGGAGGACTGGCGGCGCTGGCGCGGTTACCTGGCCGGCACGAAGGCCCTTCAGAAACACATCGCCCAGCATGCTCAGGAGATAGAGCATGTCTGATCCCATTCACTTACTGCGCGGCGCGGTAGAGATCGAGAGCCTCTCCGCGCAGGAAGGGGAGCTCGCTGCCTATCTGGCGGACGCCATGCGCGCACGCGGCTATGATCAGGCGTTCATCGACGAGGCGGGCAACGCCGTCGGCGAGATGGGCTCCCCCGATGCCGCGCATACGATCGTGCTACTCGGGCATATGGACACGGTGCCCGGCCGTATCCCAGTACGCATCGAAAACGGCCGGCTGTACGGCCGGGGCAGCGTGGACGCCAAGGGGCCATTGTGCGCGTTCATCGAGGCCGCCGCGCGGGTACGCCCCCCAGCAGGCTGGCGGATCGTCGTCGCCGGCGCCGTGGAGGAGGAATCGGCCACCTCTCGGGGCGCCCGACATCTCCTCACCCAATACCATCCCGATTTCTGCATCATCGGCGAGCCCAGCGCGTGGGATCGGATCACGCTAGGCTACAAGGGACGGCTACTGGCCGACTTCACCGCTCGCCAGCCCATGGGGCACACGGCCGGGCCGATGAGCAGCGTGTGCGAGGCAGCCGTCACCTGGTGGCTGGGCATCCAGCGATTCGCCGAGGCATTCAACCGGGATCGAAAGGCCGCCTTCGACCGGCTGCTGCCCTCGCTGCGGGAGATCCGCTCATCCAGCAATGGCTTCTACGACCGCGTGGACGCCACGGTTGGATTGCGTCTGCCGCCGGACATCGAAAGGGCCGAGCTGGAGCAGGCGATCCGCTCAGCCGCTCCTCAAGCCCCAGACCTGAAGGTCACGATCTCGTTTCGTGGGTATGAGCCGGCCTATCGTGCGCCCAAGAACACCCCGCTGGTGCGGGCGTTCCTGGCGGCGATTCGAGAGCACGGCGGGCGGCCGGGGTTCAAAATAAAGACCGGCACCAGCGACATGAACGTCGTGGGGCCAGTCTGGCGTTGTCCCATCGTCGCCTATGGCCCGGGCGACTCCAGCCTGGACCACACGCCCGAGGAGCACATCGAACTGGAGGAGTATCTGCGAACCATCGAGATATTGATGGGCGTGCTCCAGCGGCTGGTACAGGAAACCCCACCAGAGCGCACCTGAAATACAAACAGGCACCGGCTGAAAGCCCGGTGCCTGGATCTTCTTCAAGGGTGCGACGCATCCCGGTCTCACAACCCCATGAGTTCTCGGAACCGGCCATACGCCTCCTCCCACGCGGCCGTGTCCTGAGGCTCGTACTCCTCCGGGGCCACCGAGCGGCGCACGATCTCCCGCAGCTCCTGTAGCGAGCCGATCTCCCCCTGTCCCATGGCCTGGATCAACACGTTCCCCGTGGCCGTGGCCTCGATCGGCCCGGCGATCACGGGTAGCTTGGTGGCATTAGCGATGAACTGACAGAGCAACTTGTTCTGAATGCCGCCGCCCACGATGTGCAATACCTTCAATGGCCGGCCGCGCAGGCGGGCCAGCGTATCCGCCGTGTAGCGACACTTCAGAGCCAACCCCTCTAGCGCGCAGCGCAGAATGGCCCCCCGACTCTCCGGCACCGGCTGCCCCGTCGCCTGGCATCGCTCCTGAATGACCTTAGGCATGTCCGTCGGGTTCAGGAAGGCCGGGTCATCTGGATCGACGAACGAACGGAACGGCTCGGCCTCCGCCGCCATCTGGGTCAGCTCATCCCAACTCGTCGCCTGGCCATCCTCTCGCGCCCAGATGCGGCGACATTCCTGCACCAGCCACAGTCCGGTGATGTTCTTCAGGAACCGATAGGTGCCATCCACACCGCCCTCGTTGGTGAAGTTCGCCTCCTGCGCCTCCTGGGTCAGGATCGGCGTTCGCACCTCAATCCCCATCAGCGCCCAGGTGCCCAGGCTGATGTAAGCCCAGTCTTCGCCCCGCGCGGGCACGGCCGCCACCGCCGATCCCGTATCGTGGGACGCCGGCGCGATCACCTCCACATCGCCTACGCCCGTCTCCTCAGCGATGTGGGGTAACAGCCGGCCGATCCGGGTGCCCGGCTGGATCACGGGCGAGAAGATCCGACGCGGCAGCCCGACGCGATTGATCAGCTCCCAGGCCCAATCGTCCGTGCGAGGGTTATAGCACTGCGTCGTCGTGGCGTCGGTGAACTCCACCACCCGCTCGCCTGTGAGGAAGTAATGGAACAAGTCGGGCATCATCAGGAGCTGATCAGCCATCTCCAACTGCGGCGCACCCGCTCGCTTCAGCGCGATGAGCTGATAGAGCGTGTTAATGGGCATGAACTGGAGGCCGGTCTGCTCGAAGATGGTCTGCCGCCCGATCTCGGCTATCACCGAGTCCATCACGCCCTCAGTGTACGGATCCCGATAGGCGATGGGGTTCCCAAGCAGGCTGCCGTCCCGCCCGATGAGGCCGAAGTCCACGCCCCATGTGTCCACGCCGACGCTGCTCAGCTCCCCCTCGCCGCGGCCAGCCCAGATCCGCAGAGCCTGCAACAGCTCCCGGAAAAGCCCCAGCACGTCCCAGTGCAGATGATCCGGAAGGCGGATCATAGGGTTGTCGAAGCGATGGATCACGTCTAGGCTCAGCCGCTCGCCGTCAAAGCGCCCGAGGATGGCACGCCCATTCGACGCGCCCAGATCGAAGGCCATATAATTCTTTTGTGCCGCCATCGGATACCCCCTTGCTGGCATGAGGTGATGCTCTACGGAGAGGGATCACGCTCCCTATAGTCGAGGTAGACGCGGATATTATATCATGTAGTGGGATATCTTGCGAGTCCTGGTGGAAAACTTTCGCCACCAAAATCCCGGCTTCTGGGAGAAGCCGGGATTTTCTGCCGACAAACTTCCGATTGACACGAAGGCGGGCATGTAGTATACTTCGATGGTTATTGTATGACTATTCGACTGGAGTATAATCATGGCGCGTGTAGTAGGATCAAAAGGCCAGGTTGTGATCGAGAAGCCCATTCGGGATGCTTTAGGGATACGCCCCGGCTACATCGCCGTGCAGAAGTTGGTGGGAGACCACGTGGAGATCCATTTCTACCCACCGGAACATCAAGAGTCACTACGCGGTATCCTGGCCGACAAGATAAAACGGCGAGTTCCTCCTGAAGAGTGGGCAAGGGCAAAAGAAGAAGCTTGGGCTAAGGCCACCACCAGCGAATGGCGGAAGGGACAGGATGAGTGAGACACAGCCAGAGGCCCTCCTCGACACCAGTTTTGTCGTTCGGTATCTCACTGAGGATCCGCCAGAGATGGCGGCGATCGCCGCTGAAA
Source organism: Caldilineae bacterium (assembly GCA_011176545.1). Lineage (GTDB taxonomy): Bacteria > Chloroflexota > Anaerolineae > DUEN01 > DUEN01 > DUEN01. The sequence goes on from DUEN01000046.1 coordinate 6,137, forward strand.
TCATCGACAGTGACCAGCCATTGATCCTGAGCGAGGTGATCCTCGCCGAAAGCGCCTATGTGCTCTCCTCCGTATACGAGATTCCCCGCGCCCTCGTCGTCGATACGCTGATGTCCTTTATTCAACGCCGCAATATCCGACTCCTCACCCTACCGAAACCTTTGGCCTTGGAAGCGCTGCGTCTATGCCGTGATTCGAAACGGTATTCCTTTGCAGACGTTCTGCTTTGGGCAGAGGCTCTCCACACTGGTGTCTCTCGGATCTATACATTCGACGAGCGCTTCCCCTCCACAGGCGTCGAACGTCTCGGCGTAAAATGACGATCATCAGGCGGGCGACCACTCCATATCCGGGTCCAACGGATAGATGGGACGCGGCACGCGGCAGTAGGGGAGCTCGGCCATGACCTGCGTGGCATACCCCGGACTTAGGGCCATGATGGCCCGCGGGGCGATGTCCCGCAGCTCGGGGAACAGATAACCCAGCTTGGTCACCACGATCTTGTGCGCCAGCGGGTCCACGCCCGCCCAGCGGAAGTCGTCCAGGCACGTGAACGCCCGACGCGCCCGCGTCAGGATCACCTGCACGCTGTTCACCTGCACTGTGGCGATGCCCTCATCCTCCGGCGCCAGATGCACGACGCGACCGGTGATGCGCAAAGGCCACCCATGATCGGGATCCAGCCGGCCGCCCACGGCCAACTCCACGCTCGCGCCCACCCCGGCCAGATAGCACCGCCGCGTGGCCGGCGCATCGGCGATGGCCGCGTAGACGGCATCAGGCACGCCATGAGCCAATAGCCGCTCTAGGACGAAGGGTACGTCCCCCGCCCCACCGGCCGTGGTGTTATCGCCGGAATCCGTGATGAACACGGGGGACTCGGGGGCCGCCAGCGCGGCCTCGATGGCCTCATCCACGGGGAGCGTCTCCACATCGTAGCCGAACCGATCCCGCCGATCCCACATCGCCTGCGCCAGACGCCGGGCCTGCTCTCGCGCGGCCTCCAGATGGGACGCATCCTCCGCCGTGACGAGCACGTAAGCCGCCGCGTTGGGCACATCGGCCCAGGCGAAGCCCACCAGGATGGACGCCGCGGCGATGCCAGGCAGCGCGTCCACCTCCGGCAACATCGCCATCAGCGAGGCCATCGGCTCCACCTCGGTGATGGCCTGCTCGCCGAAGAGGAGCAGCGGCACCCGAACCATCACCGTGCGAGGGCGACGCTCGGCCCGGATGGCCTCCACCAAAAGCGTCAGCGCCCGATCGCGGGTCTCCCACATGTCCCGATGCGGGGCAGTACGATAGGCCACCAGCACGTTCATCCTGTCCACGAACTCGGCCGTCATGTTGCCATGCAGGTCCAACCGGGCGGCGATGGGGATCTCATCCCCCACCTGCGCACGGATGGCTCGCACCAGGTCCGTCTCCCCGTCCCCGATGTCGCGCACGTAGAGGGCACCGTGCAGGATGAGGAAGATGCCGTCGAGCTGGCCCGCGGCGGCCAGCCCTTCCAGGATCTCGGCCTTGAACGCCTGGTACGTCGCCGTGTCCACCGGACCGGACGGCAGCGCCGAGGCGAAGAGGATGGGGACGGGCTCGATCCCCAGACGCCCAATTATCCCTGGGAACCCCGGCTCGTTCAGGACCTCCGCCCCCCGACGCACGATGAAATCGACGCGATGGGTGATGACGGAGGAAAACGTGTTCGTCTCATGAGAGATCCCCGCGATGGCAATGCGCATTTTCGCCTCCCTTTCTCTCATTGCATCATAGCGAAAGGCCATTCGCTTGACAGCGTGTAGGTGGGTTTCTTACCCACCCTTTTGTGGACTGTAGCAGCATCCCCGCCCCCAAGCCTCAGGATTTCATCGCTGTTCGTCAGCAGGCCATCGAATCCCGCTCGCAGAGAGGTGCGACGCACCTTTGACCTCGGATTGCAACGCGACTTTCAAGACTTCTTTTCGCCCGGCAAAGATAAACTTGCTTGACAAATCCTTACTTAACGTGCATAATCGCAAACGACATACCATGAGGTGAAATGAGTGACAAGGAGAGAAACGGATGACTATTAGCAAAGTTGGTCGCCGTGGACAGATCACCCTTCCAAAGGAGGTACGTCATTGGCTCAATCTACGTGAGGGAGATCGGGTAGCGTTTATACGTCGAGGAAGTGAGGTCATCCTCCAGCCTCTCACGCGTACTCTGCTCGATCTCAGGGGTAGCGTGCCCGTCTCTGAGCCTCAGGACTTCACAGCCATTCGCCGCCAAGTCATAGAATCCCACGCCCGCGAGGTCGCCCAAAGTGACGAGTGAACGCATCTTCGTAGATACAAACCTCTTTTTGCGCTATCTGACCAACGACGTACCAACTCAGGCCGATCATGTCGAGCGCATCTTACGTCGTGCTGCGATGGGTGAAATACGCCTGATCACTAACGGCCTTGTCATAGCAGAGATCGTCTGGACGCTAGAGTCTTTCTACAAATTGCCCCGCCCAGACATCAGGGACAAGATACTGGCCATTCTCAATACGCCTGGCCTGGAGATTGCGAATGGTCATCTCATCTTACAAGCCATTGAGTATTATGTAGAGGAGAACATAGATTTCATTGACGCATATAACGCCACCTGGATGCTATCCCAAGGCATCGACACAATTTACACTTTCGATCGCAAGCATTTTGCCCGCCTGCAAGGGATCACCGTACAGGTGCCTGGTGGGGACAATCGCTGATAGCGTGTAGCGCGTAGGGCGGGTTTCTTACCCGCCCCTTTGTGGGCTGTAGTAGCATCCCCATCCCCGAGCCTCAGGATTTCACCGCTGTTCGTCAGCAGGTCATCGGATCCCGCTCGCAGAGAGGTGCGACGCACCTTTGACCTCGGATTGCAACGCGACTTTGCCTCTGCCTGATGGCTTTTCCTGTTGAGCTATGGAAAGCTGTCCTGGTGCCGAGGCTGTGAGCATTGAGCATGGCAGAGGCGGCTATGGAAAGCCGCCCTACTCATTCTGAATCGTAGCGTGGCACGACGTGTTATTCGGGTTCCGGGAACGCGGCCCGCTGATTGTACCGCCGCCAGGCGAGCGCGTAATGCCATGGTAGCCGACTCCTGGGGCGAATGGAGCGGACCCGCTCCGTCCAGCGCTCGGTGGCCTGAGCGGCCTCGGCGAAGCATTGGGTGGAGAAGGCCAGGCGCTGATCCGCCGAGGCGTCCAGATGCTCCATCGCCGCGGCGATGAATTTCGCCTCCAGCTCGTCCCGCTCCTCCTGATAGGTAGATAACCGAACGACGTAGTCCCGCAGCACGGCGCGATGCAACGCCTCATGCCGCCACCAGAGGGTGGCTTCGTCATATGTGCCGGTGGGGGCCGGGCCGAGGTCCGGTAGGCCGGCGTCGATCCACACCGGCTTAAAGATGCCTGTGCACGGCGCGGCCGTCCCGGTCAGCCAATGGGTCTGGATCTCCGGCGTCAGGCGCGAGACCATGGAACCGGTGGTCTGGCTGCCCCGCACCGGGCCGAAGCCAGCATGCATGCAGACGGTCGATCCGATCAACCCTCGGGCGGGCGTCCAGTCCGGTCCGGCCTGCGGCCCGTGATCGCGCAGGATCGCCATCGCATCGGCGACGGTGAGCTGGCCTTGTTTCTCGCGCAATCGCCGCGTGGTGCAGCTTTGGCGGAAACGGGCGGCGCTGAAGCGGGTGTAGAGGAAGTCGGAGTAACAGCGGGCGAAGTGGAAATCCTCTCGGCCCTTACACCAGTCCCTCTCAACGGCATAGGACACCAGCCCATCGGAGGCCAGATCCCACTCGGAGCCGATGGTGATGGCGTTGGAGATGCTGCGCACGCCGCTGGTCACTCGGACGGCAGCCCACTCCCGCCCTGCCGTCTCCAGCACCCAGGCCTCCGACGGATCGGCGATGATGAAGCTGTTGTGGTAGTAGATCTTACGGGTGAAGCCGCAATTGCCCCCCTGGCCGTACTGAGCCAGTAGCCCGGTGATCACGTCCAGCGCGGCCCGGGCGGTGTCGGCCCGCTCCAGGGCTAGGCGGATGAAATCCATGCCGATCAGGCCCGGCTCCTTCTCGTAGGGCACCTTGGTGAACACGGCCTCGTTGCCGATGACCACGCCATGCTCGTTGGCCCCCATCTCGCATCCCCAGATCCAGAAGGGCTTGGCCAGCAGCACCGCGTAGGTCTCCTCCACCTGCGGGATCTCGATATAGGTCAACTTGACGGTGCTGCCCGGCGGGTGGCGACTGCGGGGGATGAGCACCAATTCGTGAGCCTCGTTGGGGTCCCGATCACTGTTCTTGCCGAAAATCACCGAGCCGTCGGCGGTGGCGTCGTGCAAGGCGACAAACGTATCACACATGGCGATCCTCCGTGAGAGAGCCCTGCAGGCAACTGTTTGCAGCCATATTATGATGAGACTTTGGACAAGCTGCGTTCAGCATAGCCAACACTTTCGACGCTGTCAAATCGAGGATGGCGGAGAAAGCAGGTGGTCCCGATTCTACGTTGATGAAGGTGCAACGCACCTTTTCCCGCCATAAGATCGCCCTGATGAGGACTACGAAGCGGGCCAAGACGACCTCGCATGTCCATTGCGAAGGTGCGTTGCACCTCAATGAGCCCAGCAGATCCAAACGGGAAAGGGGCACACGGTTGTGTGCCCCCGGTGTCATTGGCGTGTGGTGTCCTGTTGGCTTAGCCCTCACCACTCCCCACCCGACTAGCGTCGGGTTTCCCCTCCCCTCTCCCAAAGCTTGGGAGAGGAGAGGGGATCAAAGGGGTGAGGTGAGGGCTCTAACCTGATCCGCGGATCAGCGGAAATCGAAGGTGCCAGCGATGGGCCAGGCCTCAGCTGGCCCCCAGAAGCTCGAGGTCGCATCAGTGTCCGCGTCGTGATCGTAATCCAAGTAGAACTTCCCCTCCGATCCACGATATACGCCCACGTCATCCCGGCATCCGTCCTTATCGAAATCCCCGGCGATGGGCCGGTCTTCCGGCCATCCCCAAGGACCGCGAGTAAGAATCCCGTAATCGTCGCTCAGGGGATCTCGCCTGTAGTACCACATCTGCGTCGAAGGCCGGTAGAATCCGATATCGTCCATGTAGCCATCGCAATCGCTATCGAGGGCGAAGGGCAGGTCACCCGCCTGTCCCCAGGGGCCGATGGTGCGGTTCCAGACGGCGTTGTGATCGAAGTCGAAGCGCCACTTTCGGGTCGAAGGCTGATAGATGCCCACGTCATCGGCGAAGCCGTCCCGATCGAAATCCCCGGCAAAGGGCAAATCGTCCACTTCGCCACTGGGCCCGACGGTCGTCGATGGCGTGGTCGGCGGGTTATGATCGACATTGAAGCGCCACAGAAAGCCCTGGTGATAGCCGATGTCGTCGATGGCGCCATCGCGGTCGACATCCAGAGCGATGGGGCGCACCGGATCGTGGCCCGACCATCCCCAGCCGGGATGATATTCATCGCCGCCCAGATTGCCGTCGTGGTCATAGTCGAAGAACCATACTATGACGCCCGCCATCCGGATCATCAAGCCCACATCGTCGTTGAAGCCATCGCCGTCGAAATCGCCGACGAAGGGCCGGCCGGTCAGCACATCATAATCCGAGGTCAACATCCAGGGCGCCGTCGCATCCGTGTCTCCGTTGTGATTGTAGTCGAAGTACCACTTGTGCTCGCTGTTGCGGAACACGCCGACATCATCCATATAGCCATCCTGGTCAAAATCTCCAGCGATCGGCAGGTCACCCGGCAACCCCCACGAGCCTCTGGTTTTATCGGTAGAGCCGTTGTGGTCCATGTCGTAATACCACTCGCCGGTCGAGGGCCGGAACACGGCGACATCGTCGGCGAAGCCGTCCCGGTCGAAATCGCCGGCCACGGGCAAGTCACCTGGCAGTCCCCATGGGCCACTGGTCCCGATTACGCTGCCCGCCCTTGCTGGCCCATATGTCCATATGCCGGTATCCGGATCGAAGTAGCCCCGCTCGTCCATCAACCCATCGCGATCGAAGTCGCCGATGACGGGCAGATAGCCCTCGTCGCCCCACGGGCCGTACCTGGGCTGGAAACCGGTGGGCGGATCGTGATCGTTATCGTACATCCAAACCGAACCGACCATGAAGCCGATGTCGTCCATGGAGCCGTCCTCATCCGAATCGAGGCCGAACGGCCAGGCGACGAGATCATCCCTGCCACCCCAGCCGTCATAATCGGTCGTCATCTCATCCCAATCGCCGTCGTGATCATGATCGAAGTGCCAGATATCCGGGCCGGTGCGATACAGCCCGACATCATCGACGTAAGGCGCGCGTAGCTCCACCCCGCCGGCGAAGAAGAGATCGCTGCCGCCTACCCATTCGCCAGTACTGCCTCCCCCGCCTTCATTGACGAAGAAAGTATGGGAATAGCCGACGGCAATCAAGGTCGGCTCTTCCCCTAGCTGCCACATTTCGCTCTCCTGGATCCGATAACCGTAAGCCAGCGGATAGTGACTGAGAAAGCCGATACCGATGATGGCCGGTGAGACCGCGTACCCGTCGCCCTGGATCATCCTCCTCGCCTTTTTCCGATTCTCGCTGTAATAATCGAACAACTCGGCCCGGGTGGTCACGCGCACGCCGGAGCGCCCCTGCACATAGGCTTTGATCATTTTCATGTTGCCGGGCCAGGTGGCGCCGTTATGGCTGAAGACGCCTTGCAATGGGTCCGCGCAAAAGCTATTCGTCACGAGGTGGCCTTCCCAGATCATGTTCTTGACGCCCTCGCTCCCCCAGCCCTTCGGGGCCAGGGCATCGGCGCCTCGCCCGCCGTTCTCACGGTACAACCCCCACCGTCCCGCCCAATCCGAATCGGGGCTCGCCACGGCCTGATTGTCCACCCAACAGAACAACATAGCCCAGGCGGTGGGTCCGCAGCCGCTGTTACAGAACTTGGTATTGGGCGATTCGTAAGGCTCCAACTGGTCATACCAGCACTGATCGGCATCGGTGCCTGCCCACCATGTGCCTAATTCAGGCGCTTGCGAAACGGCCTGAGCGCTAACCTCCGCTTCGGTATCCCGCCCCTGCGCCATCCAGGCGCCGCTCAACAATGTCGGCAACCACACGCGGTAGGGCTCAAAAAGAAGGAATTCGATGGTCTCCTCAACGCCATTCTCGTACTCGAGCGAGACGGTGAACGGCAACGATTCTCCGGGCGGGATGTCCAGGACTATGATGTGGAAGAGCGAAGGCAACCCGGGACGCGAGATCAACTCCGTGCGTACGTAGCCCTCGCCCGGGCCGGACGTGGAGATGGCCGGGCCCTCCCACAACAGAGCGATATCATACACGTCGCCCCGCTGCAGCAAGATGCCTTGCTGGCGCTGCCCGTTCTCGATCCGCCAGATGTCGGCCACCTTCCGCCGTTTCGCCTCGATCAAGACCTGGTATGTGCTCGCATACTGGGCCTTCATCTCCTCCCACGACTCCCACGGCGAAAACTGCACCGATTCTGGGAAGCCAGGGCCGTCGATCTCCCATGTCCCCGAGATCTCCGATGCGGCGGCATCATCCAGCACCGCCGGCAAAGGGTTCCAATTCGCCTCCGTCCCCGGCGGAGGGTTGTCCAGCCAGGCGGGATCCAGGCCCGTGATTTTCATGGGCATGTCCCCCCACGTTGCCACCAGCTCACCGCCCGCATCCTCCGCCCCATAGGCGAGCACATCGAGCTTGTAGAATTTCGCGGCTTCTTCCCCACCATCGGATGCCCTCTGTTCGAGCCTGAAGGTGGGCGGGAGGCCGGCATAAGCCCAATTGGGGATGGGATCATCGTGTTCGCCGGTGGAGACGATGATAAAGCCCTGCGGGTCCTGATGAACCGCATGGACGACGGGGAACTCATAGTAGGCCGGGCCCTCGACGTCAGGCCGATAGAGCGGGCGAATCGGCTCTCCCAACACCGCCTGCTCCCAGCCGGGGGCGGCCGAAGAGCCGCGCATCGCCTCCAGATGCTGCGCGGCGCGACGATGAACCTCCAGGGGCACATCGACCTGCGACGTGGGGGTCGGCGTGCGTGTGGGCTCACGCGTGGCTGTCGGTGTACTGGTAGGCGTCGGCGTGGAAGTGGGAGAAGGCGTCTGTGTCGGCGTGTCGGTAGGCGTCGGCGTGAGCGTGGGCGTCGCCGTTGGCGTCGTGTAGACCACTCGCAGGTAAGGCTGCTTACTCCCCTCACGTGAATCGTACTGATAGGAGCCAGCCGTAGCCCCGTCCCCCTTTAAGATAAGACCATAATTCGGGTAGCCGCTGTCCACCCAATAGCGGACGATGTTGGTCACGTCCCACCGCGTCCAGCCGGTACTTGCTTCTACATCGGTAGGGGGATCGTTCAGGGACTTGGAGGCCGGCTGATTGTCCCAGGTGACACCCCGCTCGTTCCAACTGGACCGCAGCACGTGGGGCCACACGTTGTGGACGCCGCTTGGGGCGTCGCTATCCGTCTGATAGAGGTACAATCGCGCGGACGTTACCGCGCTACCGGCGGGGATGGCGCTCAGATCGAAGCGGATGAGGATACGACGGTCTTTGTCATCCACCCAGCCCAGTAACAGGTTGTCAGCCGCGCCGAAGTTGATGTTCGGCCTGCCCGCGTTGACGTAAGCGTCGCTCGTCGCGTAAAGGGTGAGCGTCGCCGCCTCGCCGGCCGGGCCGGATGGCAGCGAACGAGCCTGACTTGGCGTCCTCAGCCCCGCCAGGGCCAACAGGAAGACCAGAGCCGCCACCGACAAGAGGGCGGTTCGAGATCGCATGGGGAAGCCCAACATGTCACTATCCTCCATTTAGAAACGTGGATATCGGAGAGCGTCACGGTGAGGAGCGTGGTGGGCCGGGGTGTGGTTATGGTGGCGTCAACGTTCAGCGTTCGTCGTCCTGAGATGGTCGGTGATGGGGAAACAGGGAGCGTATCAGGGCGGGCAGATCGGACAGATCCTTGAAGGGATGCCTGACGTGTGCGCGCACGTCGCAGAGATAGCCTCGCATCTCACCGGACGGATCGCCCCACACGCGCAATATGAAGCTTTGACGCGTGACCCGGGGGGAATCCCCTGGCGCGAACGGCCCATCCTGCGCGCTGTGACGATCCTTTCGTTTTGTCATGTCTCATGCTACCAGTTCATTCTCGTCCCAATCTCGTTTTGGTGTCGCATGGAGGCGACAAAGGGCCGAGGCTTCGCGATTCGCTTAGGTCTCGGGACTTAGGAAAGAGTTGTTACGCACTATGACTGCGCATCTAGCTACCGGACACTTTTGAGTGGGCGATGGCCCCTGTCCTCTGATATGCTGATTA
>DUEN01000047.1 GCA_011176545.1 Caldilineae bacterium
ACTACCGGCGCGACCACGCCAGCCGCGAGCAGATCACGGGTCGTCCCAGGCCGCAGCGCGCTCAAGGGGATATGCAGGACCAACTCGATGACGATGGACAGGATGATCGCCGGGATCGCCCCCCACAGGAACACAGCCGCCAGCAGTAACCATGGCTCCCGCTCATACCGGTCACACCACCACACAAGTCCTGTGTAGAACAACGTGGGGAGCACCGCGGCCATCAAGGACAATGAGAGCCCGATAGCGATCATGACCAGGCTAAACGCTCTCGTAACTGGTTACGCCAACGCGCATACGTGCTAAACGCGTGCACGCCTGGGCTGCTCAACTTACCTACGACCTGGGCTTCAGCCAGGCTGCGTCGAAACTCACCGGCATCCCGGAATGAAGGCAGGATCAACCCCGCGCGTCCCACCTCCGCAGCGGTATGGGCATCGCTGCCCGCGGTGCCTGGTACGCCGTGCTCTTGAGCCAGCTCTGCCGCCGATTGGTTATCCGGCGGCCACAGGCAGCGGCTGTTGAACACCTCGATGGCATCCACCTGAGAGATGATCTCAAGCAGGGTCTCACGGCCGACGGCCGAGCCGCGCCGGTAACGATCCAAAGGATGGGAGACGCTGATCACCGCGCCCTGGTCTCGCAGCCAAGCTAACGCCTCCTCCATCGAGGTGCCCGGCGGGATCTCCTCCTGGACGAAATAGGCCAGCAGCTCTCCGCGATCCGTCTGAATCTCCTCACCGACGATGATCAGATCTGGGGCCAGCTTGCGCGCTTCCAGGGCGCCGGCTATCGTATCATGATCCGTGATTGCCAGCCGGTCCAGCCCACGCCGCCGCGCGGCGGCGATGATCGCCTCCGGTGAGGACAGGCCGTCTGGCGAGAACCAGGTATGGCAATGAAGATCGACCTTCCAACGCCGTCCCATCCCTCATTCACCTCTTCGTCCTTGATCGATGTCGTCAGCGTCCCCATAGCATCCACGACGACGTAGGAGGTAAGCGGTAAGCGCGAGCAGGCCGGCCAACCCGGCCGTCGCGATGAGCGTCGTCCGCGGCTCGACGCCAGGCATGACCACCGTGCCATCGCCGTAACTCTGGAAGAGGCGACCCCACTTGGTCTCCAACGCCGCCTGGACCCGCTTACGCCCTATGAAAGGATACCAATACACGTTATGATAAAAGTTGGACGCGAAATAGCTCCAGGGCACCAGGGGGCTACGCAACAACAGCCCCTCAAACGGCTTCAAAGGGCCGTGATAGATCATCTTCTGGCCCCGGCTGGCGAAGGTATCCTCCTGCACGAATCCCCAGTTCTCCTCGGCGATCTCCGGCTCCCCCACGACCTCGATCTCCTTCGGATCGCCCACTCCCAATCCCATCTCATGCGCGATGCGGATGAAGGGGATGTCCATGGGATTGAACCCCTGGATCTTGGCGGAGATGGCGTCGATAGCCACTTGATCGGCCGAGGCCAGGATGACATCCTTCTCATGCCAACGCATCGCCCGGGGACCAGGGCCGTCGCCGGCGAACGTGCCATCCATGACGGCGAAAAGCCCAGTATGGATCTCCTGCTGGATGGTCAGCAGATCGACTAGGGTCTCATGAATACAGGCATGGGTCCAATGGCGCCTTTCATTCAGCAGGCCGCCGAAGGCGTTCTTCATGGCGCCGGTGATGGTAGTGAAGACGTGCGTCTTCACCGTCGGCAGTTGGATGATGTTACGCCCGATGAACATCTCCGGGATAAAGATCCCCTCCGGGTAGATGCGGTCGAGCACCAGCATCGGGGACTTCGGTTCGTAACGCACCCACCTCACGTGTGGCTCGTACAGGTGCACATTACGCACGCCGTAGGCATCGACGATGTCCTTATGCTTATTATTCCGCTCACCGATATAAGCGTCCACCACCACCGTGCGGTTATGCGCCCCGATCAGGTTCTTGTACCCCGCGTTCTGCAGGGCGCGGATCACGCCCTCCAGCTGCCAGGGCGTAGTCGAACAAGCGGGATACCATGTCTGCCAGGAGATGTTGATCTTGAGGATGGTGTCTTTGTCCTTCGGCAACGCCTGCTCGAAGCCAGCCAGCTCCATCAACCGTGCGTAGTCCTCCAACACCGTCTCCGGCCGGGTACGGAGGATGGCCACCCGGCCGCGTCCTGGGAAATCCTTCGGGATCATAGGGAGAACCTCCGATAGCCCTCCAGGGTGAATCCTTATCCATCAGCAAGAGAACGTGCCGCTCAAGCGACAGTCCCCATCAAGATCGGATCATGACCAACAACATCTTAAACCGCTCGATGGCCCGCAACGCGTGGGGCTCGTTCGCGGGCATGATCACCATCTCACCGGCCTTGACGCGCATCGTCTCCCCTGAGATCGTAATCTCTACCTCGCCATCCAGCACATAGACGAGGGCATCATATGGGGTCGTATGCTCGCTTAACCCCTCTCCCTGATCGAAGGCGAACAGGGTGATCGTTCCCGCCTTCTTATCCAGGATGGTCCGGCTTACGACGGCGCCATCCTGGTATTGAAGCAACTCTATAGGGGATACCACGCGACCGATAAGCTCGCTTCCGCCCTTGACATGTCCTGTAGCCATGACTCTCCCTCTTTCCCTTTGACGTGATACTCCGATCGGAGCATGACAGCACCCTTCTCCAGGGGAGCAGAAGAGCCATCCCACGCCACGTTCAGGAGTATAACGTAACTCAAAAGGGATGTCCAAACAGCTCGCTTCTGCGGCCATTCGGCGCAAACCATTGGGATGTGGCAACGCTTCGCCTCCAGGAGAGAGTGAGATCCTCCTTGCCCAATTCTCGCCCATTTATGGAAGTACCTGTCCCTCACGATTGACATCCTCGCCGATTGCGTATAAATTTAAGGGGCCGGTGTATAGTCACATGGAACACAGCTGGCGAGGAAGGACGAAGCCCATGTCAAATGCGCTTGACTCTATAAACGTTCTCTCCCGGGATGATGCTCGTTCCTATAGCGCCTTTCTCGCCCGGCTCACCCGGATCGGCCAGTTTGAGGGCCCTGAAGCGCTGTGGGAAAAAGCTCTCCCCTGGCTATGCCATGTATTCAACGCCTGTGGCGCCTCGCTCGTCTATGGATTTCCCTCTCCGTCTCGCAAGCGATATGGGGAGATCCCCGAGGAAGTCCGGCCATCGATTGAGTCGTGGGAACAGAGGATCCGAGAGTTACAAGCCTGGGTGCCCCCAGCCTCTTCACCGCTGTCCACGCCGCCATCGCCACCTGAGATCGAACAACCGGCGCCGGGATACTATTTACACGCGCTGCCGATATGGCATGATAACACCCTCATGGGCAGCCTTACGCTCGTCTTTCGGAGAGATACCCTCACCGAGGAGTTAGCTAAACATCGTCAGGCTTTGATCCAGACCGTCGCACAACTCGCCTCATTGAGCGCCCAATTCCATGAAATGCAACACCGGCTCACCCATCTCACCCTGCTTTATGACATCGGCCAGAAGATCACCTCCAGCCTGGATCTGTCCGAGGTGCTCCGAGAGACCACGGAACTGGCCGCTTCCGTCCTAGACGCGGATGCTTCCACGTTGATGTTGGTGGACGAGCAAACGCAGGAGCTGGTCTTTGAGATCCCGGTCGGCAAAGCGGGAGGCGTCCTGCGCCAGCAGCGCATCCCCATCACCCAAGGTATCGCCGGGTGGGTCGCCACACACGGCGCGCCGGTCATATGCAACGACACGACAGCGGACCCCCGCTTCAGCTCTCAGGTCGATGCCATGACGGGGTATACCACTAAGTCCGTCCTATGTGTGCCCCTCCAGGTCAAGGGACGCACGATCGGCGTACTGGAGGTCCTCAACAAGCGCAAGCCTAGTGGCTTCGACCAACAGGATCTGGAATGGCTGAGCACGTTGGGGGCGCAGGCGGCCATCGCTATCGAAAACGCTCGTTTATACGAGGACCTGCGCCGGGAGCAGGAGCGCATCCTGCGCATCCAGGAGCAGGAGCGCCACTCCCTGGCCCAGGCTTTGCACGACGGCCCCACCGCGACGCTGGGTGCCATGATCATGAGCCTGGATACTGCCCGCCGTCTGGCGTCAGAGGACCCTAAACGTCTCGAGGAGGAGCTGAACTATCTGCTGAATCTGGCTCAGGCATCGTACCGGGAGCTACGCCACATGCTATTCGTCCTGCGTCCTATCATCCTGGAGACGCGAGGGCTCCTCGCCGCGTTGAAGTTCTACGCTAGCCAGTTACAGGCCACCATCAACTTTGAGTTGCATCTCGATCTGCCTGAGACGCTACCTGGCCTCGCCTCCAGCGCGGCGGAGGCCGTGTTCGCGATCATCCAGGAGGGTATTAACAATGTGCGTAAGCACGCCCAGGCCCATCATTGTTGGCTCCGCATCAACCTGGATACGACCGGCGAGAAGCTGATCGCCGAAGTGGAAGATGATGGGCAGGGGTTTGACGTGCAGGCAACCTTGAAGGATTACGAGGAGCGCTCCCACTATGGGCTTCTCAGCATGAGAGAGGGCGCGGAGCTTTTAGGGGCCCAGCTAGTCATCCTCTCTCCACGCCCCGGGCATAAGGACGGCACGCTGATCCGATTGGAGATTCCTCTGGAACGCTTAATCGAGCGCCAGGAGGCTCCCGACGAGAGGACGGTACGCGATCCCTCACGTGTGGTTACGACGTCCTGATTTGAGTAAGCCTATCCGGGGCCATGAAAGCCAGGGCAGGGGCGACCGATCGGTCGCCCCATGCACATCAAGCGGGGCGCAGCATGCTGCGCCCCTGAAATGGAAATGCTCATATTAGCATACACGACACATGTGGGCGAGCATGTCTCGCCCCTACCAGAACGGCCGAATTGTAGGGACGCACGGCGGTGCGCCCCTACAGAACACACCTTTCTTGGGATGGACGCCTCCTAAGCGGAAAGATCCTCTAACAGGTGCTTAATTCAGGTTAAACTGCGCGCTGGCCAGCTGGACCCGCATGTCGTGTTCGCAAGCCGGGCAATAGAGCACTCCGGCCTCGCGTTCCTCACGGGCGTAACGTAGGAGCTCAAAGACGTTGGCCGCGTGTCGCATCGCGCAGATGGCGGTACAGTGAGGCTCGGCATCGGTTAAATCCACGTTCTCCGTGCGCCCTGGCCGCGGCACCCGGGCCAGATGCCCGAGATGATGCGCCACCAGCCGTCGCAGGGCCAACAATCTCTCCTCGCGATCGGCGATCTCGCGCAGCGGCGCCACGGAGATCACCGTAGCCGTTCCAGGCTCGGTGAGCCCCAACGCCGGGGTTTCCGGGGCATCATCGGGATCGGCTACCAGTTCCAGATCCAGGATGGCCAGGTCGAAGTGAGGGTCATGGATCTGCCATGGCTCCAGCGTGACCAATCTCAAGAAGTCAGGACCCCGCACCCGGTTCAACTCAGGATCCAGGGATCGGTCGATGTACCACTGTGTTCCCCAATAGGGCGCTCCCCGCGGCACTGCGGGGATCACCCACGTCCCAAAGGGCCGGATAGCGGGCGCCAAAGGCGTGATACGCTTATGCTTCCTCACCCGGAAGAGAGAGTTAATGATCTGATGCACTGTGAAAACCGCCTGAGCAGCCTCTTCTTCCGTCACTCCCTCTGACCACATGATCGAAATCGGCTTCATTGTCCTCCCTCCTGCTCAACGATCATCTTCCTCCTCGACCCCTCTCCAAAGCCACATCCTTCGTTTCCAACCGGAATTCAGTATAGCATATAAGGGACGGATTCGTTGAAAAATCGACGTTGAATTTGACGCTCCTCGGGGCTTGCAGTATAATGACGCCGAACATCCCCGGTGATCCTCGGTAGCTCAATTGGCAGAGCGGCCGGCTGTTAACCGGTTGGTTGCAGGTTCGAGTCCTGCCCGGGGAGCTGGTTTTAATGGCTCTTCTGTTGTTAATGTGCAGGGAGCCAGGTATCCTCGCTGGTTGCAAGCAGCGGGGCAAGAATCGTCAGCCTCATATAAGTAGGCGGTTTCACCCGGCAAGTTGTGGCCGGGGGCATTCCCAGAAAACCTCCGCTGTCCCCAGCAGCGGGGGTTCTCTTTTTAGGAACGCCCCGGCCACAGGATGAGATGCCATCGCTCGACCACCGGTATTACGGCGACTAGATGTGACCATTGCAGCGCGTTCCTTTCATGGGAACTCAACCGTACGATGCAAGACGCTGGTTAGGGAGCACAAGCGTGAAATCATCCCAGCCTGCACCCTAACCTGTGCTACCGGATCCAGTCCTCGTCCCTTAGACCGGCGAAGGAACCTGTGGTAGCGTCACGACCGTTAACTCCACGCCACGGCTCACGGCATCCTGGAGTAACGCGACGACCTCATCCGTGGCTTTACCGGTCAGGAACGCCTCGCCGCAATCCTCACATACCTCCGCGAGAGCCCCCTTTACAATCACCACGGTACCCTTTACCACAAAGGGCAAAGTAGCCGTCTTCTCCTGCAGTCGGCCACCACACAACGGGCAGAGCTTATCCCTTCCTGGTTCGATAGCCATTTTCCCATCTCCTTGGATCAGGACGGTAAACGGTGATCACGAAGACGCGGTCATTCATTTCATCGATGGCGACGACCGCGTGGACAGGTTGCCCCTCTGCTAACCATCCCAGCACAAGACAATCAGGTAGCGGACGTGTTCGGGCGGGATATGCCTCAATCACTTCGCAAGAGGCTAAAGCCTGTTCGATTTCTCGACGAGACAATCCCTCCACGATTAGCTTAGCAATCGTGTGACGTGACCACAGTATTTTCTGACCTGCCGGGTCGGGACGATTCTCTTTTGCCTTCTGTCGTATGAAGGTCTGTCTGCGATCAATGGACTGCTCGTCAGCCAACATTCGCCCCTTGGAGTATCCCACGAATTCAAACCCGCCTTCGCCGACAACAGTTTACCACGTTATCGTTCGGCAAGCCAGTGTCGCCCTGCTGATGCTCTTGGCACCTTATATACTCGTCATATACTCGTCGTTGGCGAAACTACGCATTTGTGCTAAAGTGAAAGCGCCCGACGGCGGCGCCACAACGCCGCTGCCCTCCAGACCGCCAGCGAGCTCATCGACGGCCGCTGCAGGATAATCCGCCCCCGGGGGGAGGTGGTGGGGGTTAATTCCCCCCATCCATCCTGATACCGCGAGTAACATGGTGAGGATTGATTAAAGAGGCGGGGAGGAGAGATATGCCCCGTAGGATATCCGTGCTCTTGACGGCTTTCATCCTCGCCTTTTTTGAAGCAGCCTGGGCTAATGTGCAGGAGCCTCTTGTTGAGTATCCTAATTTGCCGCCCCAAGCGGGATGGACATGGTTCGGGGGAAGATTGACGTTCTCTGGTCCATGTAGCTACGCCACTTTTTATATCTACTCAGGGGAAGGACCGGATGGTGAGCTCTTGGGTAGCAATAATGCAGTCAATTTTGAATATAGAGGAGTTTCTTTTTTCTACGTGTATCTAAGCCGTCCCCTTCGCGAAGGGGAAACTATCACCATCTACGCTGAGTGCGAGGAGGGTAAGATCGTCCGGGATACATTCGTTGTGGCTCCTTTTGAGTCATGGCCGGACCCTATTTACATCTTCAGCCCTAGAATGTATACACCGCCTCAGTATGACTCCTTATATCCTGGGGCCACATCTATCTATGGACAGATACCTGTGGATGGATGCGCTGGTACTACTGTCTATGTCTATGTAGGCTATAGCCCGACAGGTTATCCTCCAGAAGCTGAGCTTTTGGGTAAAGGCATCGTCGAACCGGATAACACATTCCGCATACAATTGAGCCGTCCCTTGCCGACAGAGGTTCCTGTTTCGATTTATGGCGAATGCTTGTCAGTGAATATACCCATTGGGTACAGATACACTTTTTATGATGTTTTCGTATTGCCTCCTATAGTGCCCGAACCAGCTACACTTTTCCTTCTAGGGGCAGGACTAGCGACATTGGCGGGATATGTAGGCCTGCGTCACTGAAAGCGATCAAGCGATCCAGGAGCCTAGGGGCTTGCCACTTCTTCCACAGGAGCCTGTACCCCCTCGGAGGCCATGTCACAACCATCGCAGTCCGCCGCGATCCACCGTTCCACGATCTCTCGTACGATCTGGCTAGGGATGGCAAACCCCAATCCCTCCGCTACCATCGGCTCGAAGCTGCTATCCTGGCGGATGATCCACGCGTTGATCCCGATGACCTCGCCGCGTAGATTGACCAACGGCCCCCCAGAATTGCCCCGATTGATGGCGGCATCCGTCTGGATCAACCCCTCCATCGTCTTGCCCTCCTCCAGATCCAACCGACGGTTCACCCCGCTGATGATACCGAAAGTCACCGTGTTCGGCAGATCGCCCAACGCGCTGCCGATGGCCAACACCCATTCCCCCGGGCGGAGCTGATCCGAATCCCCCCAGGAGGCCACCGGATACTCTCCCCCCAGCCCCTCGATCCGGATCAACGCCAGATCCTGATCCGGGTCGCTGGCGACCCAGCGCGCGGCGACCACCGAGCCATCCGATAAGACCACCTCTAGACTCTCGTGATCCTCTACGACATGATGATTGGTCACCACATACCCTTGGGGATGCACGATCACCCCGGAGCCGCGTACCTCGGGCACGATCTCGGCGCCATGATGGTTCACGGGCGTCTGATGATTGATCACCGTGACCACGGCAGCCCCCACATCCTGGACGATCTCCGCGATGGAGGGAGTCGGCGTCACCGTTGGAGAAGGGGTCGCATCATCCATCGGCGTGGGGGTCGAAGTGGCCGTCGGGCTCGACGTCGGCGTGGCGGTAGGCATAGCGGGCGGCGGCGTGGGAGAGGCCACCTCTCGAACAGCCGCGAGCTCGGGCATGGGTGCGAACCGCATAAGCTCGCCTGTCCAGGATAACCCGCCCCCCTCCAGCGCCCATAACGTCACCAACGCGCCGATTATTCCACCGACGGTTCCTGCGATGAGCCATCCTAATAGCCGACCAAGCGCCGCTAATATGTATCGCATCCGTAACCTCACGAGACATCGGCCCTATATGGATGCCGACGTTTATACCTCAATGTCCTTCCAACGCCCACGCTGAAAACGCACATATACCATAATGGCTCTGACGATGCTATCGACGATGTTCGACATGTAGATCACGGCCAGGCTCAAGCGCATCACCGGGCCGAATAGATAAGCCAAAGGCAGCCGAATTAGCCAGATGCCTGCCGTAGTTGTCCACATAGGGAAGCGGGTATCCCCGGCACCGCGTAAGGCGCCTGCCAGCACCTGGGCGATAGCCTGAGGCGGCTGCGTCAGGGCGATCACCTTCAGCGCGTCCGCCCCCATCTGCACGATCTCTGGGTCATCGCTGAACAGTCGCATGAGGGGACGGCCGAACAGGGCCACCAGGAACCCCATCATTGACATCCAGGTCAGCGCGGAGAAGGTGGCCCGCCAAGCAGCTCGCTGCGCGCGATCTGGATTCTGAGCCCCCAGGCTCTGGCCCACCAGCGTCGTGGCCGCGGTGGCGAAGCCGATACCCGGCATGAAGGAGAGCGAGATCATCTGAAAGGTGATGCGCTGCGCGGCGTACACTTTGGTCCCCAATCGGATCACCAGCACGCCATACAGCAACATACCCGTGCTGAGGAGCCCCTGCTCGATCATGGAGGGGATGCCGACGCGAAACAACCGCCGGATCAGCTCAAAATCTGGCCGCCACCCTCCTCGACCGCGCAGACTGACGGGCGCCTTGCCGCGGAGCAGAATGGCCACCAGGATGGCCGTCCCCGTCGCCCGGGACAGGCTGGCGGCCCACGCCGAGCCGGCCACCCCCAGGCGCGGGAGGCCGAAATGGCCGAAGATGAGCCCGTAGGCGATGAGCACGTGTTCCAGATTGATGAAGGCGGTGACCTTCATGGGGGTCTGCGTATCGCCGGCGCCGCGCAGGGCGGCCCCCACCACGAACATCGTGATCATGAAGAACACCATCTGTAGGATGATGCGCAGGTACGTTCCCCCCGCCGCGACGACCTCCGGCTCCGCTCCCATGAGGGAGATGATCTCCTCGGCGTATAAATGTCCCACGACGCCGAGCACGGCCGCGATGAGGAGCGCTATCAACACCGACTGCTTCACGACGCGGGTTGCCTGGGCGCGCTCTCCCGCGCCGATGGCATGAGACACCAGCACCGTAGTGCCCACCATCACGGCGGAGAAGGAGGCCGCCAGGACCCAGATGACCTGATTCGCCGCGCCCACGCCGGCCACCGCGCTAGCGCCCAGATGCGAGACCATCATCATGTCCACGACGCCCAACAGCGTCTGCAACAGATTCTCCGCGATGACGGGCCAGGCCAGTTGGTTGACCACCCGCCCAACCTCGTCCCCGCCCTCTGCCAACCCTCGAAGACCCGCATACCATCCCGTGACTGAGCACAGACGCCACCGATGTAATCGCTTCAACTTCGCCCTCTCTACCCCGCTCGCGATCAGGTTCGCCTCAGCTCCGCCAGTTCACGCGCGGGCATGGGCATGCCACTCATGCCCCGGGACAGAGCCTCGCGCAGAATAACATAGGGATTTGCACGTGTCAATGCGGCCAGCCAAGGTCGTCGCTATCCAGGTGCCTCTAGACGTTCGGCGGCTCGCGTGATAGAATTGGGGCAGAGCTGAATCCTGGTCATGCATTATCGCCGACCACGGCAGATGCTCAGGGCATGTCCCCGCCATGGGGAGCCAAAGCTCAGCCCCCAAGGAGATATCCGTTTTGTTCACGGGTGATATCGGAAAACACATCTGAACACACGAAGAGGCGAAGGAGGGAGCAACATGCCGTACGGGTTCCACAACAAGATCCTGCGCGTGAACCTGTCGACGGGAGAGATCAGCACGGAGCAACCAGGGGAGAAGTTCTTTCGCACGTACTTCGGCGGCTGGGGGCTGATCGCCTACTACCTGCTCAAGGAGTTGGAGCCGGGGATCGATCCGCTGGGGCCGGATAACATCCTCATCTTCGCCCCGGGAGTCACGACCGGCATCCCCATCGGCGGCGGAGGTCGCAACGCAGTCGGCGCCAAATCCCCGCTCACCGGCGGCTTCGGCGAGGCGGATGTGGGCGGCTTCTGGGGGGCGGAGCTGAAGCACGCTGGCTGGGACGCCATCATCATCACGGGTCAGGCGGAGAAGCCCGTCTACCTGTGGATTAAGGACGATCAGGTGGAGATCCGCGATGCCTCCCATCTCTGGGGTAAGCCCACAGCAGAGGTGGAGGAGATCATCAAGGATGAGCTGGGAGAGCCGCGCGCCCGCATTGCGCAGTGCGGCCTGGCCGGCGAGAACCTGGTCCGCTTCGCGTGCGTGATCAACGACATCAATCGGGCTGCGGGACGCACCGGGATGGGCGCGGTCATGGGCTCCAAAAAGCTCAAGGCCATCGCCGTGCGAGGGACGGGCCAGCTCCCTCTGGCCGATCGCGAGAAGGTGATGGAAATTGGCCGCTGGCTGAGGGAGCATTTCAAGGAAGAATGGACAGGCGATCTCCATGAGCACGGCACCGACGGCGGCCTGATCTTCTTGAACGAGTCTGGTGGATTGCCCACCCGAAACTTCCAGGAAGGCTCCTTCGAAGGGGCGCAGAAGATCACCGGCGAGACGATGACGAACACTATCCTGGTGGCCCGCGATACCTGCTACGCCTGCCCCGTCACCTGCAAGCGCAAGGTGAAGGCGGACAATAAGTACAAGGTGGACCCGATCTATGGCGGCCCGGAATATGAGACGGCGGGTTCGCTGGGGTCCGTATGTGGCATCGATGACCTGGAGGCCATCGCTTACGGGAACCAGCTCTGTAACGCCTACGGGATGGACACCATCTCCGCCGGCGTGACCATCGCCTGGGCCATGGAGTGCTTCGAGCGTGGGCTGCTGACCAAAGAAGACACGGGAGGGCTCGACCTCCATTTCGGCAACGCGGAGGCCATGATCACCCTGCTCGAACAGATCGCCCACCGTGAGGGGTTCGGCGACCTTCTGGCTGAGGGATCGCTGCGGGCGGCTCAGAAGATCGGCCGTGGGACCGAGAAATACGCCATGCACGTCAAGGGGCAGGAGGTCCCCATGCACGAGCCCAGGATCAAATTCGCCCTCGACCTGGGCTACGCCACCTCGCCCACCGGCGCCGATCACATGCACAACATCCACGATACGAGCTACGAGTCGGAGGGCAAGGCCATTCAGGACATGCGCTCCCTGGGCATCCTGGATCCCCTGCCGGCCGATACGTTGGGCATCGAAAAGGTGCGCTTGGCCAAGTACCACATCGACTGGCAGGTGTTCTGGAACTGTATGGGGCTGTGCATGTTCATGCCCTATAGCAAGGAGCAGATGCGAGACATCGTGCGGGGTGTGACCGGCTGGAACAGCTCCATCTTCGAGCTGATGAAGGTCGGCGAGCGAGCGCTGGCCATGGCCCGCGCCTTCAACTACCGAGAGGGGTTCACGGCTAAGGACGATGTGGCGCCCTGGCGCTTCTCCACCCCGTTCGAGTCCGGCCCGGCGAAGGGGGTGGCCGTACCGGCTAAAGACATCCAGAAGGCCATCGAGCTCTATTACGAGATGAACGGGTGGGACAAGGAGACGGGGGCGCCCACTGCGGGCAAGTTACACGAGTTAGGGCTCAGCTGGGTGGCCGATCTGCTTTACGGGAGCTGAGGTTTCCATCGCAGCGGCTGAGCGCGTGCCTGAGGCTTGGAACGGCGGTTGAAGCCACGCCGCCTGGATAGCCACAGAACCCAGGCACGCGCTTCCAGCCGGTGTTGACTCATCATTGCAGACACGCTCTGAGGCGGGCTTGTCGCTATTTTCCCCGGGAGGCCCGCCCGCCCCAAGTGACTAGACTCGGATGAGACGACGCTATCTCTCGCTCCAGCCGTTCATTCCATGGATGCACTCGGAGCGGCCCATCGACTGGCGGCGCCGGTTCGGCCGTGAGGCGCCGATCATCGTGGAGATCGGCTTTGGGAACGGCGCGTACCTGGTGCGCCAGGCTCAGGAGCAGCCGGAGCGAGACTTCGTCGGCATCGAGCTGGAGTGGCCCTCCGTGCAGCGGGGCCTGCGGCGCATCGCCCAGGCGGGCGTCTCAAACGTGCGGATCCTCCAGGTCGATGCCCGGGTCGCCTTCGAGCGCCTCTTCACGCCGCGCTCGGTGCATCACATCTATTCCCTGTTTCCATGCCCGTGGCGTAAGGAGAAGCACATCAAGCATCGCCTGTTCGGCCACGGATTTCTCAAGCTGCTGAACAGCCGACTGGTGGATGGCGGGACGATCCACGTCGTCACCGACTATGAGCCTTATGTCGAGTGGATCGTGGAGCAGGCGCAGGGCACCGGCTTTGACCTTCGCGTGGAGAGGATCCCGCCACGTTACGGTACCAAGTACGAGCGGAAGTGGCTGGAGCAGGGACAGGCTCATTTCTTCGAGCTATGGTTCGCCAAGGAGACGCACGTTGACATCCCCCTCAAAGAGGATATCCCCTTGAAGACCTATCGTGTGGCGCGATTCGATCCGAAACGCTTTCAACCAAAGGAGACGCGAGGCGACATCACCGTCGTCTTTAAGGCGTTCCTGTACGATCCGGAGCGACAGACGGGCATGGTCCGCGTGGTGGCCGTGGAGGAGGGGCTGACCCAGGATTTCTGGATCGAGATCACCCCTCATAAGGGTCAGTGGGCCATCCGCCCAGCACCGGGCTGTGGCTTCGTGCCCACGGTGGCCGTTCAGCGCGCGTTGGACTTGGTATACGAGGCCGCGCGCGGGGAATAAAGAAGACGCTCATATTGGCATCCACGACGCATGTGGGGGCGAGGCCTCCCCCTACCAGAATGGCCGATTTGTAGGGGCGCACGGCCGTGCGCCCCTACAAAACTGTTTACTTCACAGTGCCTTCCGTATGATCTCAGCCAGGGCTTCGTCGGATAGCTGAACCGGGTTATAACGCATCGAGCTGGCCTGCTTCGCCCGCTCCACGATCTCGGGGATGTGCTCCTCCGTCACCCCGAACTCAGACAGCTTCGGGATGTTGAGGTCGTTGACGAGACTCTCCACGAAGGCGATGCCCGCGTCGATGGTGGCGTCCTCAGTGGAGAGTCGCCGCCCCAACAGCGCCTGCCCCACGTCAGCGTATCGGCTCAACACCGGGCTGTTCGGGTCCTCCCGCCGCAGAGCGGCCACGTTCGCCGTCATGACGTGTGGCAGCAGCGCTGCGCAGACGACGCCGTGCGGGATAGGAAACATGGCTCCCAGCGGCGAGGCGAACCCGTGCACGGCGCCCAGCCCAGCGTTGGCCAGGCAGATGCCCCCCATCAACGCCGCCAGCGACATCTCATCCCGGGCGTTCTCGTCATCTCCGTTCTCGTAGGCTCGACGCAGCGATCGGGCGATGAGCGCGATGCCGGTGAGCGCCATGCCATCGGTCAGCGGCTGCGCCCGATTGGACACGTACGGCTCGATGACCTGGGTGAGCGCATCCAGGCCCGTGCTGGCTGTCACCTCCGGCGGCATGGTGTGCGTGAGGGCGGGATCGACTAGCGCCACGCGCGGGATGAGATGATGGCTGCGCATGCTGGCCTTGTAGGATTTCTCCTTGTAACCGATCACGGCGTTACGCGTCACTTCGGAGCCGGTGCCGGCCGTCGTCGGCACAGCGATGAGCGGCGCCGCCGGCTTCGTGAGCGGCTT
>DUEN01000048.1 GCA_011176545.1 Caldilineae bacterium
GATCCAACCAGGTACGTTGTATCTCCTGAGGTGACCGGCCGGTCGTCCCTACGGGGGGTCGTATGTGAGCGTTCCTGTTAACGCCTCCAGATGTTGGAGATGGAAATAATTCAGGCTGCGGTGATCGGTGTCGGCGTCATGGGGCGCAATCACGCGCGCATCCTGGCGCAGATGGAGGATGTCAACCTGGCCGCGGTGGCGGATGTCTCGCTGGAGATCGCGGAGCCCGTGGCGCGCACTTATAAGGCCCATGCTTACGCGGACTACCGGGAGATGCTGGACCGCGAGCGGCTGGATATCGTCACGGTGGCGGTGCCGACGCGGGCCCATCGCCAAGTGACGGGCGATGTCATCGCCCATGGCCTGCATGTGTTCGTGGAGAAGCCGTTGGCCGCTTCGGTTCGCGAGGGCCAGGAGCTGATCGACGCCGCGCGGGATCAAGGCGTCACGTTGGCCGTGGGACACGTCGAGCGTTTCAACCCGGTCGTGATCGAGCTGAAGCGCCGCTTAGAGGCGGGACAGGCGGGGCGTGTTTTCCAGATGATCGCCCGCCGTGTGGGGCCGTTCCCCTCCCGCGTGGAGGATGTGGGCGTCGTCTTCGATCTGGCCACCCACGAGCTGGATATCATGGAATACCTCAGCGGCTCGCCCATCGCCTCGCTATATGCCGAGACGGAGCGGGAGATCCACGCTCAGCATGAGGACCTCCTCTCCTGTCTCCTCAGGTTCCGCAACGGCACCATTGGCCTGTTAGACGTCAACTGGCTGACGCCGACCAAGATCCGACAATTGACCGTCCTGGGCGAGCGAGGGATGTTCCTGGTCAACTATCTGACTCAGGAGCTTTTCTTCTACGAGAACGGCTCGGCCAATGGGTGGGAGGGCCTGGTCGCCCTCATGGGGGTGAGCGAAGGGACGGTGACGCGATATGAGATTCGGAGGCGCGAGCCGCTCAAGGAGGAGTTGGAAGCCTTCGTGAGGGCTGTCCGTCGGGGTGAACCGCCGCTGGTAGGCGGCGAGGAGGGATTGCGCGCGGTGTATCTGGCCGAGAAGCTGGTGGAGTCGGGGCGGGAGCATCGGCTGATCCGGCTGGATTCGTGAAAGGAGGAAAACCGCTGAGACGCGGAGGGCGCAGAGAACTCATTTCCTAATGTAAAGGCGACCGGCCGGTCGCCCCTACCAGAATGGTTGAATAGTAGGGGCGCACGGCCGTGCGCCCCTACAGAACACGCCTTTTGAGGATCCAAGCGTGGAGATCGCGGGTAAGTCGGTATTGGTGACGGGCGGGGCTGGGTTCATAGGCAGTCATCTGGTGGATCGGCTCATCGCGGAGCGCCCCAGCCGGCTGGTAGTAGTGGACAACCTGTTCCTGGGCAAGCGCGAGAATCTGGAGGAGGCCCGGCGCGCTTATCCGGATCTTCGCTTCTACCAGGAAGACGTCAGCCGTCCCCAGGCGATGCGACGGATCCTGGAGCAGGAAGAGATCGAGATCGTCTTCGACCTGGCCACCGTCCCTTTGCCGGCCTCGTTGAGGCGCCCTAAGTGGACCAGCCGAAGTATCCTGGAGATGGCCCTGAACCTCTGCGAGCTGGGGCGCCTGGGCCTCTACCGGACCCTGATCCACTGCTCCAGCTCGGAGGCTTACGGCAGCGCGCAATACGTGCCCATGGATGAGGCACATCCGCTGGCCGTGGAGACCCCATATGCGGCGGCCAAGGCCGCGGCCGATCTCATCGTGCGCTCGTATGCGCGCACCTTCGGCCTGGACACGGTCATCGTGCGTCCATTCAATACCTATGGGCCGCGTCAGAACGAGCGGCAATACGCGGGTGTGATTCCCATCGTGATCCGGCGCATCCTGTCGGGACTGCCGCCGATCATCTTCGGCGACGGCGAGCAGACGCGCGATTACACTTTCGTGACCGACATCGTCGCGGGCATCGTGGCCGCGGCGCGACACGAGGGCGCTCGCGGTCGCGTCATTAACCTGGCCACGGGCGAGGAGGTCACCATCAACCGGCTGGTGCAGCTCATCTGTCAGGCGATGGGATACGAGGGCAGGATCCTGCACGGACCGCCGCGGGCGGCGGACGTGCGACGCCATCGGGCCGACGTGACCCTGGCCCGTTCACTGTTGGGGTGGGTCCCCGCCGTCTCGTTGGAAGAGGGCATCGCGCGCACCGTGGCGTGGTATCGCGAGCGGATGGGGGCGCGAACATGAAGGCTGGCGGCCTGGTGGCGGTAACCGGCGCCTCTGGCTATATCGGCCGGCACTTCCTCCGTCATCAGGCGCGGAAGGGCCAATCCGTCATAGCGGTCGTGCGGCGATCCCTCGATCTGCCGGATGCGAGGGATGTGCGCGTGGCTGACGTGACCGACTGGGAGGCGTTGGTTCGCGCCTTCGCCGGATGCGACGCGGTGGTGCATCTCGCTTGCCTGCCTGTGGCGCGCTGCCAGCAGGATCCGACGGCGGGCTTCCGCGTCAACACCCTGGGGACTTTTTACGTGTTGATGGCGGCCCGAGAGGCGGGCGTGCGTCGCGTGGTGTACACCTCCTCGGCACAGGTGTACGGCCGTCCGGCGGTCCGACCCGTGCCCGAGAGCGCGCCATGCCAGCCGGTGACCATGTATGGGGCCAGCAAGCTGTGCGGCGAGGTGTGGTGCCGCACGCTGGCGCGAGCGGGAGGCCCGGAGACCGTGGTGCTTCGCCTGTTCAACGCGTATGGGCCTGCGGCGGATAGGACCCCGCGGCCGACGGTGGAGACGCTGTTCCTGCGAGCGGTGTTGGCGGGCCAGGAGCCAGTGGTGCGAGGCCACCCGGAGCATATGCGGGATTTCGTACACGTCAGCGATGTTGTCCGCGCGCTGGATCTGGCCCTGACGACTCATTGGGCGGCCGGCCAGCCCATCAACATCGGAGCTGGCCGGGGCGTGACCATGATCGAGCTGGCCGAGATAGTGGTCCAGCTGCTGGGAAGCGATCTGCGCCCCCAGGTGGAGCCGCCGAGCGAGGATCCCATCAGGCTGGAGGCGGATATCACCCGCGCGTCGCTCTGGCTGGGCTGGGCTCCGAGGGTCACCTTAGAGGAAGGGCTCCTCGCTATGATGGAAGCATCGCGAAAAGCGTGAAGCGCGCTGAGGCTCTTATTGACTTTCACATGACGAAAGAAACATACGGCCTTGTCATTCGTTTTGGATAAGCTTCTGGAACCGACGTGGATCGGATGACTTCTAATGAATGTGCGAATTTGTAGGGGCGACCGGCCGGTCGCCTCTACAGGACCCCGTCGCCTCCCGGAGGCCAGAATCATATGTTGCTTTATCTAAGCGAAGATCAATAAGATGTAGGCGCACGGCCGTGCGCCCCTACGAGGGGGTGCATCGCCTATTCCAATACGGTGACGTGTATGAAAAAAATGTCATCCTGGCGGGTGAGCCCGTTCATGCAAAGTTCATTTACCTATGCTACCATATCGTGACAGGGAAGGATCGATGACGTGGAAAGGTGCTGTGGCCAGATTGGCCAGGGTGGACTGGGGCACGTGGTTGAGAGGTATCTACGACTATAACGTGGCCTCACGTCTGAGGCCGCTTCCCCCTAAGATCCTGCAGGTCATCGTCAATTACCGCTGCAACGCCCGCTGTGCCATGTGCAATATCTGGCAGATGCGGCCGGAGCGCGAGCTGAGCCTGGAAGAGTTCGCCGAGATCATGGAGGATGACATCTTCCGGGGAATCGAGCGGCTCACGGTGGCCGGCGGTGAGACGAGCCTGCGGGAGGATCTGGTGCCTCTGGTGGGCATGTTCTTCGAACGCATGCCCGGGCTGAAGGCGCTCTCCACGGTCACGAACGGCTTCCTGCCGGATCGTATCGTCGCGGACACGGAGCGCCTCCTGCAGATGTGCCAGGACCGAGGCATCCGCTTCAGCATCTCCGTCTCGCTGGAGGGGATCGGCGAGCTGCACGACGAGATCCGGGGAGTGCCCGGCGGCTTCGATAGAGTGGTGCGGACCCTGGAGGGGCTGAAGGCCCTGCAGGAGAGATACGACTTCTGGCTGGGCGTGGGTTACACGGTAATGCGACAGAACCTGCGACATGTGCGTCAGTTCATGTCCTGGTGTGAGGAGCGGGGCATCCCCTATGGCTTTCAGCTCGTCGGCTTTCACGAATCCTATGTCTCGAATCTCGACCTCCGGGAGGAGCTCGATTTCACCGAGGAGGATCGCCGGGAGCTGATCGCCTTCATGCGGGAGCTGGCGAGCCAACGCTCGTTGCGGAACGTCACGGCCTTCTATTGGGATGACATGGTCCATATGTATCGCGACGGACGGCCGCGCCAGACGCCGTGTCCATTCGCCATAGATGGGCTGGTTCTGGACTCTTTCGGGGATGTATATTACTGCCTTTCCTCCCGGAAGATCGGTAACGTGTTGGATGAGAGTCGCTCCGTCAGCGAGATCTATTACGCGCCGGAGAACCTGGCCTATCGAGAGCATATGAAGCGCCGCCTCTGCCCTAAATGCAACAGCGCGTGTGCCGTGGAGGTGGCGTTGAAGAAAGAAGCGAAGCGCTACTTGAAGTTCCTGTTGACCGGGAGTACAGGGCCGGGGAGGGACGGCCATCGGCCACGGGAGGGCTCCAAGACGGCTGTAAGCCCTTCGTGAGAGGAAATGCTCCCTCTGCAGGTATGTCATATCCAACCTCGCCGTAAGGCGACATGAAAGGAGAGGTGTTGCATGCGTGTATCGCGATGGGGATGGGCCTTTGCGCTTGTCGTGGTCATATCGCTGGTGGCCTCAACGGTGGGCCTGGCGGGTGAGTTGCCTGCCTCGCCGGAGCCTTTAGAGGAAGTATCGCTGACCCCGCAGGCGTTGCCCGCCGGCGTACAGAAGATCCCGGAGGGCATCAGGCCCGGGATTTACTATTTGAACTATGGCAGCACGGTGCTGGATCCGGCGCAATATCCGGTGGACGGCAGCGTGCGCTTCTTCCAATGGTCGGAGCTGGAGATCGGCGACGGCGTGTATAATTGGGGCCTGCTGGACAGGTTCCTGGACAGGATGCACAACGCCGGTTTGGGTGCCGGGATCTTCATCAGCACCTATGACGGCAAGTGCTGTGGGGACATCCGGGCCATGCCAGACTACGCCATCGACCTCGGTAACACCGTCATCGAGGCCGGGGATACGATCGATTACTACGCGGGCGGCCAGAACGGAGACTTCGACCGCGGCGATAGGGGTTGGACGACGGAAGGTAACGCCGTCATCAATGATGAGAACCCCTATGGCGGCTCCGGTTATTCTGCCCGCCTGGGAGGGACGCCGAATACGACGGATAGGGTCTATCACTGGAACGTGCGCCTGCCCGTGGAGGTGCCCACCGCGCAGCTGTCCTTCCGCTGGTACATGACGACGACGGAGACTTCCGGTGTGCATGACCAGCTCTCCGTCGAGATACGCGATGGCGCCGGGAACCTCCTCGGGACGGTGTATACGTTGGATAATACCGCCATCACCAGCACCTGGTCCTCCCCCGTGACCATCGACATGAGGCCGTATCGGGGCAACACCATCCAGGTACACTTCAAGCTCGTCAACGACGCCGCCAATCCCACCACGTTCTACATCGATGAGGTGGGGCTGGAGGTGAGCCATCTGATCCCGAAGTATCACAGCGATGGGTACAAGAACGCCTACAAGCGCTTCATCCGCGCGCTAGGCGCGCGTTATAAGGATGATCCACGCGTGGATCTGATCGCGATCGGGACCGGCGTCTGGGGCGAGAATCAGCCCGTGGAGAACCAGTATGACAGCGTCATCGAGGCCAGCGGCCTGACGGGAGATGTATGGGTCCAATTCGTGCAGGAGATCACGCTGGAGTACGCCAAGGCGTTCTCGGCCTCGCCGAATCCGCCTTACCAGCCTTTGAAGCCGTTGTTCCTCCAGTACGCGCCGAGCTATAAGTCGATCCAGGAGAAGCAACAGACGACGGATTATGCGGCTTCCGTGGGCGTGGGACTCTCCTTTAACGGCCTGACCGACGATGCTAACGGCACGGTACGCGGGCAGCTCGCGTCGTATCCGGGCGCCGGCAAGTACGAGCCCATCATCAAGTGGAACCAAACCGTGCCCATCGCCTGGGAGAGCTACGATTACATGCTGTGCGATCGGGCGCGAGCCCTGTGGGCCATATACAACGGCCTGGACAAGCACGCGGACTTCTACCGGCTGGAGCAATCGGTGGTGACCGATCCGGCGTTTGAGGATATCCTGCAATGGGCGCGACAGTACATGGGGAAGACGCGGGAGAACACGCCCAGCGTGTGGGTCGCCCTCCGCGAGCACCGCACGCCGTGGAAGCCATGCTGGACCAGCCCGGAGACCGGGCCATACCCGCAGTTGGGTAACTACAGCTTCTGGCTGTATCAGCGGGATGATATCCCGGGCGGGCGGACCGTCCCGGAGACCAACGACTCGAGCGTGACCGGGCTGGGGGCGTGTGGCGGCTCCTACGCGACGGATTTCTACGGTCCCAACTATCCATGCTACTCCAACCCCTACAACCCGGCTCTGGGGAACCCCAATACCCTGCCGGAGGCTTACGTGATCCGGCGCACCGATCAGGCGACTGGGAATCCATATATGTGGTTCGACGTGGATGACGGCTATCTGCGCGGCGGCCAGAGCCACGTCCAGATCACGGTGAAATACGTGGATCTGGGCACGGACACCTTCAACATCACATATGACTCGGTCACCGGCCCCAAGGAGACGGAGGTCATCACCAAGACAAACACCGGGCAATTGAAGGAGGTCGTCTTTGATCTGGAGGATGCCCGGTTCGACAACCAGTTGAAGCCAGCGGGGTGGACGGGCGACGGCATGGACTTCCGCATCAACAGCCGGGGCGACGGCGATGAGTGGATCCACTTCGTGGATGTGGTTAATCTGGGCACGTTGCCCACGCCCACGCCTACGCCGACCCCGTCCGTGGGTGACCTCCATGTGCGGGCCTTCGGCGATCTGAACGGGGATTACCTGTACAACGATGGTGAGCCCTTGCTCAGCGGCGCTGTGCTGACCATCATCGATTCCTCCGGGACGTTCTCGGAGACGCAAACCAGCGACGCGGACGGCTGGGCGCGGTATCTGGGGTTGGAGCCTGGGTCATACACCTTGCGCGAAGATCAGGCCCCGGAAGGGTGGCAGTGGATCGCCCCGGCGATGCCGGTGCAGATCTTCGCTGGCCAGGTGATGACGTATAGCTTCCCGCATCAGGAGGCGACGCCCACCCCGACGCCCACGGCGACGCCGTCGCCGACGCCCACGGCCACCCCCACACCGCCACAGCGGTATATGTACCTGCCGATGATGATGCGCTGGTAATTCGTGCCCCACCCCCCTGTAGTTAGTTCCCTCTCCCCAAACCGCTCCGTTGGGGAGGAGGGACTAGAAATGTGGGGCGTGGTTGCGGCGGCGCAATTCCGCTGCGCCGCCGCAACCACCCCAATTTGAGCTCCCTTTCTCCCAGGCGTGGAAGAAGGGAGACGAGGGGATGAGGGTTACCTGAAGATACCTTTAGATGCGTCGCACCTTCTTAGAGGGAGACCTCTGCCTATCCTGAGTTGAAGAAAGTGCTCAAATGAGACGACGGATGGCTCCTGTCCTCATCGCGGCCGTTCTCGGGGGGCTGGCGTTGGCCTGGCTGACCTGGTCCGGAAGCCCCGCCGGCGCCCTCGTCGTCGCATCGGATGGGACAGGAGTCTTGAATGGTATCGCATGGGTGGACGCGGACGCGGAGGGAGACATCGATGCGACGGAGCCAAGGGTAGCCTGGGTGCTCGTAACGCTGGACGGGGCGGGGAGCTTTCATCAAGAGCAATATACGGATGCATCGGGCAGTTATCGGTTTTCAGGGCTGGATGGCGGATATCTCTTGGATGCCACGCCGCCGGGAGGATATGAGCTGTTCGATCCAGGCTCTTGGCCGCGGTTCGTCCAGGTGGGGAACGGGCAGGCGATCACCGTGAACATCCGACTCCGTCAGGTGGGGACGCCCGCTCCCACCCCCACGCCGACTCCGACGGCGACCCCGACCCCTTACTGGGAATCAGAGACCATTGAAACGGTGTATTGCCAGGGTGTATACTTAGGTCATACGGAGGGGGGCGCTCAAAAGGCAGATACATATAGCTGTGTTCCCTATTGGCCAGAGACGGGGCCGGAGCGTGTTTACGTGTTGCATTCCCTGCTCCCTCAGTGGATCACGGTCACGCTGGACTACGATCCAGGGGTGACGGATCTGGACGTCTTCTTGCTCTCCGCGCCGGCTCCGGATCGATGCGAGGCCTATGGGGATCGCATGGCTCATATTGAGTGGGGGGCCCAGGACTTGTATATTGTCGTGGATGGCTATGAGGGCGCGGTGGGCGCCTATGAGTTGTCGGTGAGTTGCCTGGGAGGGCCTATGGCCACGGCAACGCCGACGCCTACGGCCACGGCGACACCCACTGCTACGTCCACACCGACGGCGACGCCAACGCCGACCCCCACGCCGACGCCGATACGATATCTTTCCTATCTGCCAATCTGGCTACGAAGATATCCGTTGCCTACACCCACGCCGACGCCCACTCCCGTGCCCACCCGTCTCATTTTGCAGAGCGGGCAATCTGGTTATAATGGAACGACTGATACGTTTCTGAACGCATGGGCACCTGATACGAATTACGGGGAGGAGCCTAGACTTTCAGTCCGCTATGATCGCCCCCCTGGGCCGACGGACGTCATGTCCGCGCTGGTGCGCTTCGATTTGGGAATTCTCCCGGAGGGAGCCCACATTGTTGGCGCCTGGTTAAAGCTCTACGCGGAGAAGCGGAGCAACAATAACGAGATGCGGGTGGCTGCCTATCAGGTGTTACGCACCTGGAAGGAGGGGCAGGCGACGTGGAATCTCGCCAGCACTGGCCAGCCGTGGTCCCAGCCTGGCTGTAATGATCCGATTACGGATTGCTCCGCGTTGCCTTTGGACGTCGTCACCGTCAATGCTTTGGGAGGGTGGTATCGCTGGGACATCACGGAGGCGGCTCAGGAATGGGCAACCGACCCCCGAACGAATAAGGGCGTGATCTTGAAGGGGCTGGCGGGGTTTGACGATGCCAATGTCCAATATGATTTCGCCAGCTCCGAAGCAGACAGAGTGGATCGTCGTCCGCAGTTGATCGTGGATTACTGGGTGGCGCCGTAGGGTTGCCCTCAGGGCGAGCCTCAATTCCGCCTCATCATGGCGATATCGCTGGAGGGAACATGTTGCAAGGACGAAGACAGGCGACTTCATGGCGACAGGCTGCTTCGTCATCTACCATAGATCGCCCTCGGGGCGGCGCGCGGGCGCCTGGGCGCGGTTATGAGCTGGCCAAGCGGATCCTGGATGTCACGCTGGCTTCTATCCTCCTGATCATCCTCTCCCCGTTAATGCTTCTGATCGCAATCGCCATCAAACTCGATTCGCCCGGCCCAGTGATCTACGTGCAGCGGCGCCTTGGGAAGAACGGCCGCGTCTTCCGGTTCTATAAGTTCCGCTCGATGACGGCAGATCAGGACCATACGGTCGCTCACCGGGAGTTCGTGCGGGCCTACATCAATGGGAACGGTACGGAAAACCAGCAGCACCTCTACAAGCCGGCTGGCAATGGCCGGTGTATCACCCGCGTGGGACGCATCCTGCGACGCACGAGCCTAGACGAGCTTCCCCAGCTCGTCAACGTGATCAAGGGGGATATGAGCCTGGTGGGGCCGCGAGCCCTGCCGGACTATGAGCTGGAGCAGTACAACGAGTGGCACCGCAGACGGCTGGAGGTGCTGCCGGGCATCACGGGGCTGGCTCAGATCAGCGGCCGCAGCCGCCTGACGTTTAACGAGATCGTCTCGCTGGACATCAAATACATCGAGAATCGATCGCTTGCGTTAGATCTGTGGATCTTGCTGAAAACCATTCCCGTCGTCCTCTCCGGCAAGGATGCGGGTTGAGCAGGCCGGGAGCGAGACTCCCGGCCGTTTTTTCCATGGCGGCCTCCGTTTGTCACCTATGCCAATGTGAGCGTTCGGAAGAGGGCGAGGCCGGTTTGATGAGTTATGGAAAGGAGCATCTCTGAAAAGTCTTAAATGAAATGAGCATGAAGGACTATTGATATGACTGATAGATCTCGCTTAGAATGAAAGGGGTGCTGTGCTCCAGGCTTTTATCACACGACTGAGCACGTCATGTCAACACATTACACGACCTGTTCAATTTGAATTGTAGTAAAGTAGCGGCCCAGCATGCTGGACCGCTACTTTATGGGCTCGCCGTCTTTAGATACACCGTTTTCCTGACACTTATCCAGAGTTAGTGAGGGAGACCAGCTATGCGCAAGACAACGACGTTCACTCGATGGTCGGTTTGGTCTTTAGGCTTTATCCTTTTGATCGCTGGCCTCATCCTCAGTTCAGCCTCTAATGGCGGAGTGGTTGAAGCGGCGTCGCAAGCCGAACATGTGGCTGTTTCACAAGCCGCTCCACAAAGCCCGTCCGCGCGCCCAGGCGTGCGACGGCCGGGCGTCTATGCGTTCTGGGATTACCTGAACGTGGACCCTCAGCAGTATCCCATCGTCGGTAGCCACCAGGATTTCAGTTGGACGCGCGTGGAACCCGCCGAAGGATACTTCCGGTGGGACGTGGTGGATCGATGGATCGACGATCATGTGGCCCTGGGAAAGTACGTGGGTATCGCTTTTGACACGTATGGGGGGATTGACTCCAGAGAGGACTACGCAACGCCCGATTGGGTCTTCGCTAAATATCCGCATCTGAAGGTCGAGTGCGATGGGTATATCATCCCACGCTACTGGCATCCCGATTTCTTGGCCGAGTACGAGAAGTTTGTGCGCGCGGTCGGCCAGCGGTATGACGGCGATCCACGTATCGAATGGGTGCAGGTCGCCGTTGGGCTCTACGGGGAGACGCAGCCCGCGGAGAATCAGTTTGACGCGTGTCTGGAGGCCGCGGGCCTGACCAGCGACCTGTGGGTGCAGACGGTGAATCGCATCGTGGACATGTACGTGGAGGCCTTCCCCAACACCACGCTGTTCCTCCAGTACGCGCCGACCTTCGTCCGCCAGTCGGAGCGGCGGCGGTTCACCGACTACGCGGCCTCGCGAGGCGTGGGCCTCAAGCACAATGGCCTCAAGCCCGATGGCGGCGATGGCATGATTATCAATGATCCTACCTATTCTCTTTACGGCGCGGGACAGTATGACCCCATGTTCAAGTGGTGGTCTCAGGTGCCTATCGCCTGGGAGAGCTATGACAACCTTATGACAGGGGTAGAGGGCACGCTGTGGGGCGTCTACAACGGCCTCGATAAGCACGCGGATTACTTCGTCTTCTCCCTCGATGTGGTCACCGATCCCGCGCGCTTCGAGATCCTGCAGTTCGCTAACGAGCACCTGGGGCGTACGATCCAGGACACCCCCAGCGTATGGGTCGCGCTGCGGGAGACGGAGGGAAGCTGGTATCCGGACTACGGGAATTATGAGTTCTGGCTATATCAGAACGATGATGCGCCTGGGGGAAAGACGGTGCCGCTCTGGCGCGTGGGTACGGCCCCTGAGGGGCGGTACACGCGGCGTACAGATGAGGCTACCGGTAACCCCTACATGTATTTTAACGTCGATAACGGGTATATTTACGGCGGCGTCAACCGCGTAACGATCCATGTCACCTATTATGACCAGGGTACCGATACGTGGGAGCTGCAGTACGACGCGGTGGGGGATGACAACTTCAAGAGTGCCGGGATCGTCCAGAAGACGAACACCCGGACCTGGAAGAAGGTCACCTTCGTCTTGGAGGACGCGGAGTTCGCGGATGGCCAGCCGGGAGGCGGCCAGTACCCCGGCAGCGACTTCCGCATCTGGAGCCGAAACGACGGGGACGAGATCATTCACTTCGTCCAGGTCATCCGGGAGCCGGGCGAGCCGGTGACGGTCGCCTTCCAGCAGGGCCAGAACGGCTACTGGGGTACCTCCGATACCTTCCTGAGCGCGTGGAGCCCTACGACGAATTATGGCGAGGAGACGCGGATCGCAGTACGCTCACAGGGCGTGATGAACGGTCTGTTACGTTTCGATCTCTCCAGCATTCCCACATATGCCCCTGTTCAAAAGGCGACGTTGCATCTGTATCGCTTCCTTCGGACCAACGGCAATCCCATGACGCTAGAAGCCTACGCCATGAAGCGGCCATGGTGGGAGAATCAGGCCGACTGGCAGGTCGCCCGGAGTGGTGTCCCCTGGGGACAGCCGGGGGCGAACGATACCCAGACAGATCGCGGGAGCGTGCCGGTGGCGAGCGTGCCGCTCCCCGCGGAGAATGGATGGGTCACGCTCGATGTGACCGATCTGGTGCGGGAATGGGTCCGCAACCCCCTCGTCAACTATGGCCTGCAACTGCGGGGGCGCAGCGATGCCAAGGTGGAATATGACTTTTACTCATCGGAGGCCACCGCTGCCGAGCTGAGGCCGCTTCTTGTAGTCACGTATACTCAGGGAGGGCCACCCCCGCCGACGGCCACGCCGACGCCGACGCCCACACCCTCGGGTCAGAAGGTGACGATCACCCTACAGATGGGGGTGGATCGTTACACAGGCATGACCGATACGTGGCTGAGTTCCTGGTCGCCGGACGCGAATTATGGCCAGGATACCGGGCTTCGCGTGCGATCTCAGGATCAGATGCACGCCCTGCTGCGCTTTGACCTGTCCAACCAGCTCCCGGCGGGGGCCGTGGTGACGAAAGCGTGGCTTGATGTGTATCCCATCGCGCGCTCGAACTCCAATACCCAGACGTTGGAGGTGTACGAGGTCCTGCGCGCTTGGGATGAGATGCAGGCCACCTGGCAACAGGCGGCCATAGGGATGTTGTGGGGCCAGCCGGGGGCCAACGGCGAAAGCGTCGATCGCGCGCCCGAACCGGTGGATCGCGTCGAGGTCTCGCAACTCAATCAGTGGGTGAGCCTGGATGTGACCAGTCTGGTCGCCAAGTGGGTGGCTGACCCAGCCAGCAATCATGGTATGCTGCTCAAAGGCCCCAGTTACGCCAACGTCCGTTACACGTATGCCAGCTCGGAGGCGGAGAACATCGCCATCCGGCCGCGGTTGCGCATAACCTTTTATGCCCAGGGTACGCCGGCGCCGACACCTATCCCGACGGCTACGCCGATCCCAACGCCGACGCCCACGCCGTCCACCGGTGGCGCGGGATGGGAGTTGAAGTTCACCATACCCAAGGAGCCACCCTCGCTTAAGGTATGGTGGCTGGACTTCCCCAGCCGGATGGTCGGCTATGCCGTCGGCGGGCCAGAGTGGACGGAGAGCACAGGCACGGCCTTCATCTACAAGACCACTGATGGCGGCGAGACGTGGCAGGAGCTCAGCCATCCCGCGACGGCCAACAAGACCTTCCTGTCCTCCGTGGATTGCAAGGACGAGAACACTTGCTGGGTGGTCGGACGTTACGCGACCATCATGCGCACCACCGATGGCGGGGCTTCCTGGCAGAAGTCGCCGCGCCCGAACGACCGTGAGGGCAACCCCTACGGCGGTTTCCTCTACTCGGTGCGCTGGACGGGCTCGGGTAACACCGTGCTGGTGGGCACGACGCTGAACTTCATCCTGCGTTCGACCGACGGGTATAACTTCAGCCCGGTACCGGTCACCAACAACTTCGTCGTTCGGGACATCGATTGTCCTACGACGAGCATCTGCTACGCCGCGGCCAAGGGACGGCTGTACTACTCGTGGGATGGCGGCGCCAACTGGGGTATGAAGGCATGGTACACGGATAAGCAACTCCTGGCACAGGATCCCAAGGCGGATGTGCGCTATGCATATGGGATCAGCTTCGTGGATAAAGACACCGGATGGATCGTGGCCACGCTGGAGAACGCAGGCCCTGATGACGCGCCCAGCACGATCATGAAGATCAGCAATGCCTCCACGAGTTCGCCCACGTTTGAACTCCAGGCGATGGTGCCCGTGGTCCTGGAACGGATCCAGATGGTCAACGATCGGTTGGGTTATGCGATCGGGTGGCAGGGACATATCTACCGCACCACGGATGGACGCACCTGGCACCAGATAGAGGGGCCGCCCACGACGGCGAACCTGATGGCGTTGTACGTGTTCGGTGAGGACGACCTATGGGTCGGTGATGATCAAGGGCACATCTGGCACTATGGTGGCGGCGGGCAGCCTCAACCCACGGCGACCCCCGTGCCGCCTCCTGTGCCGCCGACGGCAACGCCCACGCCTACGGTGGTAGGGCCGACGCCGGTACCGACGCCGACGGGGCCTGTGGATGTGGAGTTGGTGTCGGTGGCGGACACGTATTTGAATGCGTGGTCGCCGGGGACGAAC
>DUEN01000049.1 GCA_011176545.1 Caldilineae bacterium
CCCTATCATGAGGAGATGCGTGAGCATTATCGATAGCATACTTTATTAAGGTGTGTCGCACCTTGAAGGGGTAGCTCCGCACTTAACCGTGGTTGCTGCCAAATCGCCATATCTACATGGTGGAGAATACAATATGTAGGGCCGGTTTCCATACCGGCCACAAGATGGCGGGTAAGAAACCCGCCTTACATGCCCTCCACGGTTGAATGCAGTGCCATCCTTGAAGATGCGACGCACCTCTATTGGAATAGACAACACGATCCTCTCTAGGGGCGACCGGCCAGTCGCCCCTAGAGTTATGTAAAATCAACTCGTGCGTTGTCCATTACCTATGGGGTGGTGTGTGCGTCGCCCCCCACTTTTTCGCCGTGCCTGATCACGAGGAGCCAGCAGCTTCCACCACGTTAGTATGGCCACATCCCGCTGATGTCCTCCGCCTTGATGAGCGCCGCTTTCTCCGGCGGGCTGATGGAGAAGGTCTCGTTGATCTGATCGAGCGAGACCTCCAGCCGGAGGTTCACGGTGGCGGGCTCGGAAGCCATGCCGCCCATCCCCATCAGGGCGTTCAGATCCACAGCCACGTTAACGTCGAAGGCCACCTTGTGCAAAAGCTGATCCTCCGTCCCGATCCACTGGGTCATGTTCATGGTCACGGTGGTATTCTCAAGCACCGCGGGCACCAGTTGCCCGGCCATCAACAGGCTGGGATCCTGGCTAGCCTGGCCGAGCGTCGTCAGCGTCTGGGCAAGGAAGTCCTGGAACTCCTTGGAGGACAGCAGGGGATTCAGATCCAGATCCAGGCTGAAGGGGGCCATCGTCTGCCCCATCATCTCCACATCATCCAGACGCTCGTAGTTGACGACGAAGGATGGTGTGGGCAGCACAGACATCATATCCGTGGTCATCATCATCCCGGTCCCGAGGCTGAGTAGCCCTAACACAGCCATGGGGGGTCCGAAACTGCCCATACCAGCAGCTTCCATCATCTTCGCCATGGCCTCGGGCGACTGCTCAACCTGGCTCATCATGTTCACGGCCAGCGCGCCCAGGGACATAAGATCGTTCACGTTGATCCCCACCCACTGGCCGGTGAAAGGATCCGTCCAATAGCCGGTAGCATCCACATATCGGATGCTCAAAGGCGTGGTTATCGACTGGACGCCATTGGACGACGTGATCTTCATGTCGAGCATCAGCGAGATCGCGGCGAAGGGATCCTGCAGGGCCTTAGCGAGGTCGCTGGACACCGGGCCCTCGCCCTCTGCGATCAGGACGAAATCCTGGGCGCCAGGTTGCCCCATCCACCCGCTCATCAAGAGCTCCACCCGGGATGTCTGGTGGAACGAGCTGAGGCTCAAGTTGGTCTTGGCCAATGCAGACATTAAGAAGGAACAATCATCTTGTGGAAGATTAAAACACTGAGGAGGAGCCGAGTCGGTGTCTGCAGCCTGTACGATGGGGGCCAAGGCCAGGACGATAGCTAGGAGAAGGAGCATGAGAAACGGACGAGTTTTCATCTCACCTGCCCTCCTGGTAAATTAAATTGTTGTGTGGGGGTGCCAGTCCACCGCCCACCGGCCCGATAAGGCGATCAGATGACCTGGAGACTGGCCCAGGAAACCGACTTATAACCCGACGATGGGGTGCGTCGGGAGGCATGCCCTATCTGCAGGCGACTTCACCCACTGGCCTGCGTGAACGACTGAGAGGCAAGAAGTTGCGCTTATCCGATGACCATCCCCTCAACGGCAGTCGAG
This sequence comes from Caldilineae bacterium, assembly GCA_011176545.1. Lineage (GTDB taxonomy): Bacteria > Chloroflexota > Anaerolineae > DUEN01 > DUEN01 > DUEN01. Next base: position 1,758 of record DUEN01000049.1, read on the forward strand.
GGACGAACATATCCTCAAGACGACGCTTCCGGGAGGGAAGTTCATATCTAGTATAGCAGCCCTTGAGAAGAGTGGCAACTGCGAGATTCACCACACGCTCATCGCGTTGCCTCACCCATGCGAGTGTGTTAGAATGCATCACACCGACATCATGGATGGCAGAGTGAGGACAGTCTGATGCAAGCGGAGATCGTCTCTATCGGAACAGAGCTGCTCCTCGGTGAGATCGTGGATACCAACGCGGCCTTCATCGCCCGTCAACTGGCTTCCATTGGGCTCAACCTCTTCTTCAAGACCACCGTGGGCGATAACGCGGAGCGCATCGCCTACGTGCTACGTCAGGCCATGGAGCGATCGGACGTCATCATCACCACTGGCGGCCTTGGCCCCACCGTGGATGACGTGACGCGGGAAGGGGTCGCCCTAGCAGTCGGGCGTCCCTTGCGCGAGAGCAAAGAGGCCCTCCGCCACATCGAGGCCTTCTTCAAACGCCGTGGGCGGCATCTGAGCGAGAATAACCGCCGCCAAGCTCGCATTCCTGAGGGAGCGACCGTGATTCCCAACCCGGTGGGCACGGCCCCGGGCTTCATCGTGGAACATGAGGGGCGTCTCATCATCAGCCTCCCTGGCGTCCCCCGCGAGATGGAACACCTGATGCGGACATCGGTGATCCCCTTCCTGCGGGAGCGGCTGCATACCGGAGAGACGGTGATTAAGAGTAAGGTGCTCCGAACCTGCGCCATCGGCGAAAGCAGCATCGACGAACGGATCGCCGATCTGATGCGTTCCTCAAACCCGACGGTCGGGCTGGCAGCCCACGTCGGCCAGACGGATATCCGTATCACCGCGAAGGCCCATAGCCAGGCCGAGGCCGACCGGCTGATCGCGGACATGGAGGCTCGCGTCCGCGCCCGGGTCGGCGAATACATCTACGGCACCGGGCAGGAGACGCTGGAGGAGGTCGTGGCGCGGCTGCTAGCCCAACGCAACGCGCGGGTCAGCATCATCGAGAGCAATACGGAAGGCAACGTCGCCCGGAGGTTGAAGGGCACCCCGGCCGGCCCTGACGTGGTGAGCGCCGATATGGTCGTGCTGGATGATCTGTCGGGGCTGCGCGCTCTGGGACTCGAGATGGCCACCGCCGGCGATCATATATTCAGCGTGGAGGAGACGGCCGAGCTCGCCAAGACCTGGCGCCAGAAGACGGGCGCCACCTACGGATTGGCCGTCCTGGGCAGCCACGGGGAGAAAGAAGGGCTATACGGCGAACGCCCTGGTTACACGTACATCGCCATCGCTGATGAGACGGGGCATGTCACTCGACGCGCCCTGAACATAGGCGGCAGCGATCCGCTATCTCGCACATGGGTGGAAAACCACGCGCTCGACCTGCTCCGGCGCGTGCTGCTGGGTCTTCCCATACCATGATGGGCTCCTCTCGCCCGTCCCGATTGCGGCGACAGTTAAAGGATGCTATAATGCCTTCCACAAGGGCGTATGCGTAGAGGCCGTGCATGACGCGAGTTTGCTTCGTCTTCTTCGACGGTGTGGGATTGGGACCTGAGGGTGAGGTCAATCCGCTCTCTTACACGGACACTCCCACGATCCGGGGTCTATTGGGGCGCCCCCTCGTCCTGAGTCCTCCCATTGAGCATGATCATGTCCTGCTACGTCCTCTCGATGCCTGCCTGGGCGTTGAGGGCCTGCCACAGAGCGCGACAGGACAGACGAGCCTCTTCACGGGCGTGAACGCGGCCCAAGCCGTCGGCCGCCATCTATCCGCCTTTCCCACGGCGGCCTTGCGGGAGATCATCGCCGAGCACAGCCTGCTCAAGCAGGCCAAGGAGATGGGCCGCCGCGTGACCTTCGCCAACGCCTATTCGCCCCAATATTGGGATCTGGCGAAGGCGCGGCGGTTCCGCCACTCGGCGACGACGTGGGTCAATATGGCCGCCGGTCTACCCTTCCGGGATTTCGAAGATCTGGCCCGAGGGCGTGCGGTTTACTGGGACATCACGCATTGGGTCATGCAGCAGCGGAATGGCAACGGCCTGCCCTTAATCGAGCCGGAAGAGGCTGGACGTCGGTTGGCCAATCTCGTCGCTGAGCATGACCTGGTCCTTTACGAAAGCTTTCTGCCAGACCTCGTCGGACATCGCAGGCTGGATGTGGCGCCGGAGGGGGTCGTCACCCTGCTCGATCGGTTCCTCGCCGGGCTCCTCGCCCACCTGCCGAGGGATGCCACGCTGGTGGTGGCGAGCGATCATGGTAACATAGAGGACATGAGCACCAAGGCGCACACCTACTATCCGGTGCCCCTTCTGGCGGTGGGGCCGGGCGCGGCCGCCTTCCAGGATGCCCAATCCATCACCGACGTGACGCCGACGATCCTGCGGTTACTAGAGAGAAACCGCAAAGAGCGCAAAGAACGCTGAGGAGTCTCAGAAACTTTTGCGTTCTTTGCGCTCTTTGCGGTTAAGAGAGTAAATGAATCGTGAGGGGTGACGTTGCAGTATAAACACGTAGCTGTCGGCTCGACGAACCCGCCTAAAGTAGAGGCTGTGCGCTCTGTGATCAAGCGATTGTGGCCGGACGCCGAGATCACGCCGGTCGAGGTGGACTCCGGGGTGTCCAACATGCCACAATCAGACGCGGAGACGCGACGCGGCGCGCTGATCCGCGCCCGTGCCGCGTTGGAAGCGACCAACGCGGATCTGGCCATCGGGCTGGAAGGCGGCGTCGATACGCTCCCTGAGGGGACGTTCGTATGCGGCTGGGTCGCCGTAGTGGATCGATCCGGCCGCGTAGGGCTGGGCGCCAGCGGCCGGATCCTCCTACCCCCGACGTTGGCGCGGGCGATAGCCCAGGGTGAGGAGTTGGGCCCGGCCATGGACGCGCTGAGCGGCCAGCACGAGACACGGCGCGGCCCCGGGACCGTCGGCATCCTCACCAACGGCCTGGTGACCCGATCCCAGGCCTTTGCCATGGGCGTGGCCTATGCCCTGGCACCCTTCCTGCATCCGGAGTGGTATCCGGAGACGATGCACTCATCACACATCCCTCGATAGGGGCCAGCGGAGGGCCGATGCGTACACGCCTCATCGCCGTATTCACCAGCATCACCTTGCTCACCTTCATCGGAGTCGTCGTCGCCTGCTCCCCTCACAGCGATCCCTCCGCCAAGGCGGGGAAGCTCAGCGCCGCGCATCGCAGCATGATCTTCCCCAGCGCGGTGACCGTGACCCCTCTTCCGACACTACCCGCCCGAGTGACTCGCCCGATCCTCCCTACGGTGCCGCCTGACCGCCTGCCGACGCCCACCCCACAGCGGGGGAACCCGCCCACGCCGGACATCAGCGACGTGCGCCTGCCACGATCCATGCGTCATACGGAAAACCTGCTCGTGCTGGGATCGGATCAACGCGATCCCAAAGGCCCCTGGCGGACTGATGTCATCATGGTCGTCGTGATCGATCGTGAAAACGAGCGGGTCGGTGTGGTCTCCATCCCTCGCGACCTATGGGTGAAGATCCCTGGCGTGGGATGGAATCGGATCAACACGGCCGATTTCTATGGCTCCCTGCGCAAAAAGAAGGGCAAAGAGCCCCCCAATGGGGTGGAGCTGCTGAAGGAGATCCTGCTTCAGAACATGGGCATTCCCATTCATCACTATGTGCGCGTGGATTTCAGCGCGTTCCAGGGCATCGTGGACGCGCTGGGAGGTATCACCGTCACCGTGGATTGCCCCCTACGCGACCCGATCTGGGATCGGCCAGGACGACCCTGGAAGCTGGAACCCGGCGAGTACTTCATGAACGGGGAAGAGGTGCTCAGGTACGTCCGGTCGCGACATAATGGCGGCGATCTCGATCGCGCCCGACGGCAACAGCGCGTGCTGTTAGCTATGCGCAACCGAGCCATGGAGATCAACCTGTGGCCTCGTATCCCAGCCCTCTATCGGGAGTTCCGGGATAAGGTCGTGACGGACCTGGGCCCACTGGACATCATTGACCTGGCGCGCTTCGGGATGCGCCTACGGGAGGAGAACATCCACGGCTTCGTCATAGGACGCCCCATGGTGCGAGACTGGATCACGCCCGGCGGGGCTATGGTGCTAGTCCCCGATTATCCGAAGATCCGAGAGGCCCTGGATCGGCTCTTCGAGACGCCTCCCCTCTGGGAAAGCAGCGACCGTAGCGGTCGTTGTCCATAGCCGATGTAAGTGCGTGCCACGCAGCTCTCGTCGTGATGTCCCGAGTATCTCTTGTGAAGGCAGCCCTCCGCATGCTCAGCGTCATCCTCGCGACCGCTTACAGCGGAGGGATCATCTTATGGCTGGTGTTACGCGTAATCTTGCCGGACTCGCGCCTGTGGTGTCTGGCGGTGGCCAACACTTTCGCCGAGTACCTATTCCTCCCCCTTGTCCCCATCATCCTGGCCGCGTGGATGGCCCGCTCTCGCTGGGCGCTGGCGACCACCGCCGTGCCGCTGGCCGTCTTCCTCTGGATGTTCGGCCCGCTCTTCCTGCCCAGGCTTCCTCCCCCTCGGGTCGAGGGGCGTCCCCTAATCATCATGACTTTCAACGTCTGGGGCTTCAACCGGAATGCCCAGGCGATAGCTAGCGTCATCCGCCAAGTGGATCCCGACATCGTCCTTCTCCAAGAATTCCGTGGATGGGTGGTCACAGATCTCGCCGAGGAGCTCGGCGATGCCTATCCCTATCACGATCTGCCGGACGCTTATCTGACCAAGGGCTCTCTGGGCATCTTCAGCCGTTATCCCATCGTCTCCGCCCAACGGCTTCTTCTGCCGGACGTGTGGCGGCCGATACTCTACACCATCCTCGAAGTGGACGGACAGCGCATCCACGTCTTCAACCTACACCTCATCTCCTCCTCTCGCGTCTTCAGGTGGGGCAGCTCTCCTCGCTACATCGAGAGGACTTATGAGCGCCGCGAGCTGGCGGCCACCCGCCTGCAGAAGTTCATAGCCACTTTAGAGGGGCCCATCATCGTAGCGGGCGATCTCAACACCACGCCTCAAACCACGACCTACCGCATCCTGACGACGGATCTGAAGGATGCCTTCTACACCGTAGGCTGGGGATTCGGCCACACGTATCCCGCCCGCTCCAGACGCATCCGGCGGACCCTCATTCCGGCGCGGCTCCTTCGCATCGACCACATCCTGTACTCCTCCCACTTCGAGGCCGTGAGGGCCTATGTCGGGCCGTGGGATGGGATCTCAGATCACCTCCCCGTTGTGGCCGAGCTACGGCTAAATCAGGAGGTCTCCCCCTAGGGTGTTAGTGCCCCAGGTGAGGTGCAACGCACCTTTAGCCGAACTGGGGGGATCTTCTCGGCGAGAAGCGAAAACCTGGGGTATAATAGGGCTAACAGGGAAGCCGATCTACCGGGCGGCATGCCGCCTGCTCAGTCAGATGGAGGCGAGAGCGTATGTCCTTGCGGATCCTGCATTCCCGGCTACGAGGTCTTACGCCGCTTCTGCTCCTCATAGGGATCGTCATCGCCTGCGCGCCCAGGGCCGCGCCGACGGCCGCGATGGAGCTCACAACGCCGATGCAAGCTAAGGCGACGCCGACGCCCGGGGCGACGCCCACCGAGAGGGCGCGATGGATCCCTACGCCTACGCCGGGGCCCACACCCACGCCGACGCCGCAGCCACTCGTCCCCCCGGATCCTGACCGCGCCGCCGAGTTGACCCGGAAAGGCGAGGAGCTCTTTCTAAAGAGCGATCTGGCGGGCGCCGAGGACGCCTTCATCGACGCCATCGCCGCGGACCCGGAGTACCTCCCCGCTCACATCGGGCTGACCCGCGTCTACCTCTACCAATCCCAATACTGGCAGCAGGCGCTGGCCGCCGCCCAGGCAGCCCAGGCGCTGGCCCCGGATGATCCGACCGTGCTCGCTTACCTGGCGTGGGCGCAGCAACAGGCCCATCACTTCGACGAAGCGCGCGAGACGGCCCTCCGCGCCGTGAAGTTGGGACCCGATAACGCGCTGGCCCACGCCGCGCTGGCCGATGTGCTCATCAGCGTCTACGAGGTGGATGCGGCCCTGGAACACGCCCGACGCGCGGTGGAGCTGGACGACCAATCGGCCGTTGTATGGTTCATCCTGGGATACGCGGAGGCCTCCTATCACAACTGGGATGCAGCCGCCGAGGCGTACGATCGGGCCATCGAGCTGGAGCCGACGTTCTTCGCCTGGCGTCTGGCGCGCGCCCGCCATGAGCTGAACACCACCGGGGACATCGTCGCCGCCCGCGAGATCGCTCAGCCAGCCCTGGAACTTCAGCCAGACCACGCATGGACCCTCTTCTTCCTGGCTGATCTCGCCATCGAGACGCGCGATTGGGAGGCCGCCGAATCGGCCTGCCAGCGGCTCTTCGCGCTCGATCAGCCCCATACGCCCTATCCGGATGGATACATGTGCATGGCGACTGCCATGTTCCTGCAGGAGCGGTTCCGCGAGGCGGAGCACTATCAGACGCTGGCGGAGGAGCGAGCCACGCCCGAACGACGCGACGTCGGCCTCATGCGCATGCGCCTTTACATCGAGAACGATGAGTGTCAGAAGGCCCGGGAGCTGGCTCAGGACTGGCTGGACGCACGCCCCTACAGCGTCTCGGCGATGCGCATGATCGGCCTCAGCTATCTCTGCGAGGAGGACTACGAGCAGGCGGCCGCCTACTTCCGCCGGGCTTTCGAGGCGCTCCCGCGATCCGTGATGGGTGCGCGCTTGCTGGCCGTCGCCTATGCCCGGGATGGGAAGGCTTCCGAGGCGATGGCGGCGCTCAACAAAGTTCGGTCGTTCGCCCGGGAGGATCCGACCTACTACCAGGCACTGTATGAAGTACAGATCGCCCTAGGGAACCGCCGTGAGGCCTTGCGGGCGGCACAGCGATGGCAGATCCTACGCCCTTATGACACCCGTCCTCGGGTGAACATCGCCCTGCTACACCTCATGCTGGACAACGTCGCCGCCGCGCGCGGTGCCGCTGAGAGCGCGCTGGCCGACGGCGAGCAGAGCGCCACGCTCTACGCCGTCCTGGGAGAGGCGTTCCATCGCCAGGGAGATCTGGAGAAGGCAGAGGAATACCTGCGACGCGCGGTGGAGCGGAACGCGAACCACTACTTGGCGCGCGACTTCCTGGCCAGCTTCTACATCTCCCAGGGGCAGTGCGAAGAAGCGCTACCCCACCTGCGTTGGTTGAAGGAACGGACAAAGGACGAGGAACGGGTCTCGAACCTGGCCCGGGCGATTAAGCTCTGCGAGGTACGGACCGGCACACGGCCGACGCCAGCGCCCGACGAGGCCCTGAGCGACGATGCGGCGGAGGCCGCCGCCCGCGAGCGCGTGATCGCGGCGGGTGCCGAACCCCGCAGGGTGGAGATGGCCGAAGCCTTCGACGGCTGGGCCCTGGTGGTGGCCTATTCGACCTCCCTGGATCCCGACAGCGAGGATTTCATTGAGCTTGAGCGGCGTCTGGCGTTCGACCTGGCTCGGCTGATACCGCGCATCAGTAGCCAGCCGGACATGTTGGTGCTCATCTCCGGCTCCGGCGAACGCCCGCGTCATCTCATCCTGATCCCCGCCTGGGCCGCCATCCTCTGGGCTGATGGAGATCTGAGCGATGAGGAGTTTGAGCGAACTTGGCGCCGGCAGGAGGCCCCCGTCGTGAAGGAGCAAGGCGATGAGACGCCCTAATATCCTGCTCATCCTCGTTGACGACATGGGTTACGGCGACTTCGGCGTGTTTAACGACGGCTCGCTGAAGACGCCCACTCTGGATCGGCTGGTAGAGGAGGGGGTCTGTCTGACCCAACACTACTCCGCATCGCCGGTGTGCGCGCCGGCGCGAGCGGCGCTGCTGACCGGTCGGTACCCCCACCGCACGGGGGCCATCGACACGCTGGAAGGACGAGGGCTGGATCGGCTGGCCCTGCGTGAGGTGACCATTGCCGATTTGCTCAAGCAGGCAGGGTACGTCACCGGGCTGATCGGAAAATGGCACCTGGGCGCGCTGGATCCACGCTACCATCCGAACAACCGCGGCTTCGACGAGTTCGTGGGCTTTCGAGGTGGCTGGCAGGACTACTACGAGTGGCGGTTAGACTATAACGACACGTACCGGAAGAGCGATGGGCGTTACCTCACGGATGTGTTCACCGAGGAGGCCGTCCAGTTTATCCGGCGCCACAGCAAGGAGCCTTTCTTCCTGCACCTGGCCTACAACGCACCCCACTTCCCCTTTCAGGCGCCGGAAGAGGAGGTCGCCCCCTTCCGGGAGACAGGAAAGTTCACTAAAGCGGTGAGCACCATCTACGGCATGATCCAGCGCATGGACAAAGGGCTGGAGCGCGTGTTGGAGGAGTTGAAGCGTCAGGGGATCGAGGACAACACGTTAGTGCTCTTCACCAGCGACAACGGGCCGCAATTCGGCGGCGAAGGGGAGATGTGCACGACCCGCTTCAACTGCGGGTTCAACGGCGCCAAGGGGCTGGTCTACGAGGGTGGCATCCGGGTGCCCATGGTGTTGCGGTGGCCCGATGGGTTGGATGGGGGCCACCACTTCCACGAGATGGTCCACTTCGTGGATTGGCTGCCGACGCTCCTGGCGGCGGCCGGGCTGGAGCCGCCACGAGATCTCGCTCTGGACGGGCAGAACGTGCTGCCCGTGCTACGCGGGGAAGGCGGCAAGGTAGAGACCCGCCGGTTCTGGCAGTGGAACCGGTACACCCCACTGGTGACGTGCAACGCGGCCATGCGCGATGGTCCCTGGAAGCTGGTGCGGCCGGCGATCCGAGAGGCGATGGTCGTCTCGCCCGAGGACCTGGCCATGGATCGGGCGCTGAAGTACGAGCCGGATCGGTTTACCGACATCTGTCGCGACCCGGAGCCCCCGCGCGAGGTACCGCCCCCGCCGCCCCCGCAGCTCTTCAACATCGAGCAGGATCCCCTGGAGCAGCACGACTTGGCGGCCTCAGAGCCCGAGCGAGTGGCCTGGATGCTGAGAGAGCTGGAGACCTGGTTCGAATCGGTCGAGGCCGAGCGGAGAAACATTCGCGACGCGGTATCATCCCTCTATCGCTGATTGGGATGCGGCTCCTCCCCCGCGTGTAACCATAGATTAATGATGGGCTCATCCTCTGAGGAGATCAGATGGTGATTCTCCCCAGGCTCGATGATAATCACATCCCCCGCCTGGACGGGGATCTTCTCCCCGTCGAGTTCCAGGATGCCGCGCCCTTGCAGGATACAAAAGGCCTCCTGCGTCTCATGGGTGTGCACCGCCTCCTCGCCATGGGTGCGGAACCCTGCAGGATGGAAGCTTAAGCCCCCGTGATTCAACCATTCCCCTTCCAATAATCCAGCCAACACATGCCGCCCAGGCTGCTTCCCCAAATCGCTGAAACGAAACCGTCTCATCATCCCCTCCCCACGTAATACGCAACACGCAATACGCAATTTCGTGTTGCGTGTTGCGTATCTATGCGAACCCCTTCACGTGGTTGGACAGTCGCTCGAAGCCATCGGCTGTGATCAGATAATCGTCCTCGACGCGCATGTTCCCCACGGCGGGATCGTATAGTCCCGGCTCGAGGGTGACGACCTGCCCCTCCTGCAACGGCTCCTTGCTCGCAGGCACGAAGAACGGCGGCTCCGGATGCATCAATCCCAGGGCGTGCCCCGCGTGATGTGGGAAATGCTCCGCCACGCCGGCCTCCTTGAAGACCTTTTGCACGGCCGCGTAGACCTCTCCTCCCGTCACCCCCGGCCGCAGCATCGCCTCGCCCGCCTCCTTGGCCCGCAGCAGCAGATCCATATAGCGACGCTGCGCATCTGATGGTTGCCCGGCCACGTACGTGTTCGTGATATCCGCTCGATAGCCGCGCACGATCGGGAAGAAATCGACGATCATCAAATCGCCCGGCCGTAACATCCGATCCGTCGGCGGACCGCCCCGCCGCTCCCCAGACGCGAAGTCTCCCAACATCGTGATCACGCCCCCGGCAGCCTGCACGGCTGCCGCGTGGACGGCCGCATACACGTCGAGCTCGGTGACCTCCGGCTGCACGGCCGCATGTGCCGCCGCGTGGCCCGCCACGGCTACCTGGACCGCAAACCGAATGGCCGCGATCTCGTCGGGATCCTTCCGCAATCGCATCTCCCGCAACGTCGGCGTCACATCGACCATCGCCGCGCCGAGATCCCGCAACACTTCGGCCACCACCCACGGCAGGTGGGCCGACTCCACGGCCACGCGGCGAGGACGTCGTTTGCGCAGCCACCATCCCAGCTCGGCCGCCACCCCGGCGTGGCGATCGCGGCCGGGGCCACGGCCATTGTACCAGTTGAAGGTAATCAGGCCATCCACCCAGGCATCTTGAGCCGTCCTGGCCGCCCAGTTGTCCGCGAACAGCAACGTCCCCCCGCTCCGCTCCAGGATCAAGAAGCTGGTGCTGGGCACGTTGAGCGTATTGGGAGACACGTAGAAGTTCGCCAGATAGTGGATATGCCACGGCGTCGCGATGAGGATCAGATCGACATCTGACCCAACGGATTCCCATAGCCGTGCCCGCCGTCCACGGCATCCCTCAGCCGTCAACATGGATCACGCCTCCGCTGGTAGAATCCCCTGTAACTTCTCGAAGGCGATGCGCGCCACCTCAGCCGGTGGCCGCTCCCAGTAAGAGCGGTTGAAGAGCTCCAACGAGACAGCGCCTCGATACCCTTTCTCCGCCAGGATGGCGAGCATCTCTCGTCCCACGCCTACCCCATCTCCCGGCATCACCCGATCTGCATCGGTCAACTCCGATACGGGGACATCCCCTGGCACGTCGTTCACGTGCACGATGCCGATGCGCTCCGGCGGCACCGCTCGCAGATCGTTCAGAGACCGGCCGCTGCGGTAGATATGGAAGGAATCCACCGTCAGGCAGCCATCCGGATCTCCCGCCCTTTGTACGATCTCCCAGGCCAGGGGGAGATTGTTGATGTGGGCCAGGAACCCCAGGAACTCGAAGGCAATCCGTACCCCATGCTCGCGCCCCAACGCCACCAGCCGGGCGTAACGTTCGACCAGGAGGTCCACATCGACCTGACCGTCGGGCGGGGTAGCCACGATGACCGGCGCCCCTAGCTCGGCCGCCAGCGCGATGCGCCGTCGCGCCTCGTCCCACGCCGCCGTGAACGCCTGACCTTGGGTATTCCCCCAGTCATGCACCGCGATGAACGAGGGCACAGACAGGCCACGATCTGCCAAAGCGGCCTTGATCTCGTCCAGGGAGCCCCCATCGGCGACGAAGGCATCCACGTCATCCGCCCAGAGCTCGATGCCCTGGAATCCTGCCTCCGCCGTCACCGAGATCTTGGTCATCAGATCCGCCGGCTGGATCGTGCTCGTGTTGAGGCAAAGGATAAAACCGCCCATGTCTACCCCCTTCTCAGGATGATTCCGAGAATGTGCCTGAAAATACCACCAAGTCACTAAGACGCTAAGAGAGTATCAAGTATAGTTGGAATAGACAGCACGATCTTCTGTAGGAGCACATGGCCGTGTCATGCGACGTAAAGTCGGCCCCTTAGGGCTCGACACGATTCCGTGCCCCACCCCCCAGTAGTCCCCCCTCCCCAATCGCTTCGCTGGAGAAGGGGGACCGAGGAAATGGGTAGTTGTGGCGGCGCAG
>DUEN01000005.1 GCA_011176545.1 Caldilineae bacterium
CCATCTGCAGTTGGTCGTCAGCGATGGCCGCATCGTGTTCGACGCGATCGCCTTCAATCAGGGAGATTGGGCTGATCGGATGCCGAGTCGGATCGACCTGGCCTTCACCTTCGAGATCAACGAGTGGAACGGCGAGCGTCGGTTCCAGCTCAGGGTGCAGGACCTGCGCCCGGCAGGGGAGGGAGGATGATGATCAGACGACTTTCAACGCCGCTTAAGGTCGGGTTAGGGGCGGCGGTTATAGGGATATCGCTGGCCGTGATCGGCATCATGCGCGGCCAGGTGCCGCTCAACCCGCTCTCCGTCCTGCTGGCGTTGGGGATTTCCGGCGGCTCCTGGGGGCTGGTGGCATGGGCTGTGGCCACGGCCGCCGTGGATGTGGAACAGGATATCGCGACCGCGGAACAGGAATCTAACGAGGAGGTTCTCTCATAAACACGCCATGACGAAGACACTGCACGATGTAAGGGCTTTTCTGTTAGATATGGATGGCGTGATCTACGCCGGGACCGAGCCGTTACCCGGGGCTCGGGAATTCGTCACCCTATTACAGGAGGAAGGTATCCCCTTCTTGTTCTTGACGAATAACTCCAGCCGGACGCCTGGTCAGTACGTGGAGAAGCTGGCGGGGCTGGGCATTCACGTGGATGAAGGGCGCGTGTTCACCTCCGCGCTGGCTACGGCCGCGTGGCTCAGGAAGCGGGCGCCTGAAGGCGCTGCCGTGTTAACTATCGGCGAGCGCGGCATCCGGGAGGCGTTGCTCGAGCAAGGATTCCGTCTGGTCGATGACCACGCGGCAGCCGATTATGTGGTCGTGGGGTTTGACTCGCAGTTCACCTATGCCAAGGCGAAGGAGGCCGTCTTCGCCATTCGGCGCGGGGCTCCCTTCATCGCCACCAACACGGATGTGACCCTGCCTACGGAGGAGGGGTTGGCCCCGGGAGCGGGCTCCATCGTCGCGATGATCGAGACAGCCGCAGGGGTGAAGGCGACAGTGATCGGCAAGCCCGAGCCGGGGATCTTCCAGCTGGCGCTGGCCCGGCTGGGCACGAAGCCGGAGGAGACGGCCATCGTCGGGGATCGCTATGAGACAGACATCGTGGGGGGACACCGCGCGGGGCTCAAGACCATCGGGGTGCTGTGTGGGGTGACCACCGCGGAGCAGTTCGCGGCCGCGAATCCGCCCCCGGATTGGATCTTCGAGGACCTGGCAGACCTCTTAAAGGCGTGGCGACGTCCCCGTTCATGACCATGGCTGGAGAAATCTCGCTCCATAGAGTGAAACGCTTGACAAAGAGACGCCCGCTGTGCTAGTATACATCCGATTGTGCGCATCGGGCGACCCTATATTCTAATAGCAGATCTTGGTGGCGTCTGCCTCGGGTCGCCTGTTCATTATCGGGAGGAGAAGGTCCCCCCAGCCACCAGACATCATGTTCATTGCTCAGCGATGCTTGTAGCCTGTAACTTCTTAAGGAGGACTGCATGGGGACATTGCTGGAGGTGAAGAACTTACGTACCCAGTTCTTCACCCAGGATGGTATTGTGCATGCGGTCAACGGGATCTCTTATACGGTGGATGAAGGCGAGACGTTGGCCATCGTGGGGGAGAGTGGGTGCGGGAAAAGCGTCGGCGTCATGTCATTGATCCGGCTTATCCCCCAACCGCCTGGGAAGATCGTTGACGGCGAGGTATGGTTCGACGGGCAAGACCTCCTGAAGCTCAACGAGGATGAACTTCGACAGGTGCGTGGCAACCGCATCGCCATGATCTTTCAGGACCCCATGACCTCGCTGAACCCGGTGTTAACGATCGGCCAGCAGGTAGGCGAGGCCTTACAGTTGCACCTGGGCATGAGCAAGCAACAGGCCCGTCAGCGTTCTATCGAATTGCTGGAGATGGTGGGTATCCCCGATGCGGCCAAGCGCATCGATGACTATCCTCATCAATTTTCCGGCGGCATGCGTCAGCGCGTCATGATCGCCATGGGCCTCTCCTGCAACCCTCAGCTCCTCATCGCCGATGAGCCCACCACGGCGCTCGACGTGACCATCCAGGCGCAGATCATCGACCTGGTGAAGCGCCTCAAACGAGAGGTGGGCATGGCGATCATCTGGATCACCCATGACCTGGGCGTGGTCGCAGGGCTGGCAGAGCGTGTTATCGTCATGTACGCGGGTTACATCGTGGAAGAGGCGCCGGTGCGCGATCTGTACGCGGATCCTCGACATCCATACACGTTGGGATTGCTGCGTTCCATCCCTCGCCTGGATAAAGGACGTCAGAAGAAGCTTCAGCCGATCGAGGGCCTGCCTCCTGATCTCCTCGATCCACCGAAGGGGTGCCCCTTTGCCCCGCGATGCTCGTATCGGATCGATCGGTGTGAGGAGGAGAATCCGCCATTGGAGACGGTGGCGAGAGAACATAAAGTCGCCTGTTGGGTGGATGTGAAAGGGGTGCAGAACTGATGGCAGAGATGAATTCGTCCGCTCGTAATGGAGACATCCTATTACGGGTTGAAGGCTTAAAGATGCATTTCCCCATCACGCAGGGGATCATCCTGCAGCGCCAGGTGGGGACCATTAAAGCTGTCGATGGGATCGACTTCTACATCCGACGTGGCGAGACCCTGGGATTGGTCGGCGAGTCCGGTTGTGGAAAATCGACCACAGGCCGGGCGATCCTGCAATTATATCGGCCCACCGCGGGCCATGTCTACTTCGAGGGTCAGGATCTCACTCAGATGAAGGGGGAACAGCTGCGCCAGCAGCGACGGAAGATGCAGATGATCTTCCAAGATCCCTACGCTTCCCTGAACCCACGCATGACGGTGGGTAACATCATTGGCGAGCCGCTGGAGGTCCATAACATCGCCCGGGGCAAGGAGAAGCGGGACCGGGTGATGGAGTTGTTACAGGTCGTTGGCCTTAATCCTTACTTCATCAACCGTTATCCCCACGAGTTCTCCGGCGGCCAGCGTCAGCGCATCGGCATCGCCCGCGCGCTAGCTGTGAACCCAGATTTCATCGTATGCGATGAGCCCATCTCCGCACTTGATGTGTCCATCCAGGCCCAGATCATCAACCTACTGGAGGAGCTCCAGGAGAAGTTTGGCCTCACATACCTTTTCATCGCCCACGATCTGTCCGTCGTCCGACATATTTCTAATCGAGTGGCCGTCATGTACCTGGGCAAGATCGTGGAGATGACGGACCGGGATACCCTGTACGAGAACCCCCTGCATCCATATACTCAGGCGTTGCTCTCCGCGGTTCCCATCCCGGATCCGGAGATCGAGGCCAAGCGCCAGCGCATCATCCTGGAGGGCGATGTGCCCAGCCCGGCGAATCCGCCTAAGGGCTGCAACTTCTGCACCCGATGCCCGAGGGTGATGGACATCTGCAAGGAGGAGGAGCCCCCCTTCAAGGATCTAGGGAATGAACACTACGTCGCTTGCTTCCTATACGATTGAAGCAGAGGTGTGACCGGATCATATCGGTTGACCGAGGGCGTCTACTTGACAGCCGCCTTTCTCCCAGCCCTGGTAGGGCAGGCAATGGCGCCCGCGGTAGGGGAAAGGAGGTGGTTCGGCGCTCAATCTCCATCCTCGGATAAGCTGTCAGCGTCGCCGGCTGTTCCAGAGGAAGGCCGCTTTCCTGACGAGCTATCGTAGATCCCATGACAGGAGGCGAGTATGTCACGCAAGAAGTGGTTCGTCCTGATAGCCGTGTTGGTCATCTCAAGCCTGGTCCTGACCGCCTGTCCCTCCGGGACGCCGGAGAAGGAGATCGTGGAGGTGGTCAAGACCGTCGAGGTGACCAAGGTCGTCGAGAAGGAGAAGATCGTCGAGGTCGTCGTGACGCCCACTCCAGTTCCTGGGGAAGAGAAGGTCACGCTGAACATCAACTGGGGCACCGAGCCGCCCACCGCGGACCCGTCTCTGGCGACGGACACCACCTCCGTCGGCGTCATCGAGGAGCTGTTCCTGGGCCTGACGGATCTCGACGATGAGACGATGGAGGCCATCCCCGAGCTGGCGACGGAATGGTCCTCTAATGAGGATCGCACCGTCTGGACCTTCAAGATGCGGGATGACGTCCCGTGGGTGCGCTACAATCCCGCCACGGGCGAAGTGGAGAAGGTCACCGATGACGAGGGTAACGTCCGCATCGTGAACGCCCAAGACGTGGTCTACGGCGTGAAGCGCACCTGCGATCCGCGAACCGGCTCCGACTACGCCTACGTGCTTTACATCATCAAGGGCTGCAAGGACCTGAACACCGCGGATCCTGAGGCGGAGAACTTCCAGGAGCTCTACGATGCGGTGGGCGTCCGCGCCGTGGATGACTTCACCGTGGAGTTCACGCTGGAGTACGGTGCTGGCTTCTTCCCACAGATCGCCAGCATGTGGATCGCCCGCCCCATGCCGCAGTGGATCATTGAGGAGAAGGGTGAGCGCTGGATCGAGCCGGGCTTCATCGTGACCAATGGCCCGTACGTGATGACTGAGTGGGTCCACGGCGATCACCTGATCCTGGAGAAGAACCCGCTGTGGTATGGCTGGGAGGAGATGGCCGACCAGGCGGGCAACATCGAGCGCGTCTACGGCGTGATGATCGAGGAAGCCTCAACCGCGTTCGCCCTGTATGAGGACAACGAGCTGGATACGGCGGGCGTGCCGCTGGACCAGATCGAGCGGGTGAAGGCCGATCCCGAGCTCAGCAAGGAGTTCGTGAACACGCCGATCAACTGCACCTACTACTACGGCTTCATCACCAAGAAGCCGCCCACGGATGACGTACGGGTGCGCAAGGCGCTCTCCATGGCCATCGACCGCAAGACGCTGGTCGAGGCGGTGACCAAGGGCGGCCAAATCCCGGCCAACGCCTTCACCAATCCGTTGAACTTCGGCTCGCCGGCGCTGGATCCCGACATCGCGCCGTGGGCGTTGCCGGAGGACATGGGCGGCTGGGGCTACGCCAAGGCCGTCGAGGAGGGCAAGAAGCTCCTGGAGGAGGCGGGCTATCCCGATGGCGAGGGCCTGGACATCGTCCTCATGCACAACGTGAGCGAGGGTCACGCCCGCATCGCCCAGGCTATCCAGGCCATGTGGGCAGCCGCCTATCCGAAGATCAACGTCACCATCGAGACCCAGGAGTGGCGGGTGTACCTGAAGACCATCGATCGGGAGAGCCCGCTGGAGGATAAGCCCAACGTCTACCGCCTCGGCTGGTGCGCGGACTATCCGCACGCCAACAACTGGATCCATGAGGTCTTCCATCCGACCGAGGGCGCCAACGAGCCGCTCATCAGCGAGGACGATCCTCAGGTCGGCGAGGCGGTCGCCAAGTTCGCGCAGCTGACCAAGCAGGCCCAGGTCGAGCCGGATCCGGAGAAGCAGAAGGAGCTGTACAAGGAGGCCGAGCGGCTGTTCATCGACGAGATCGTGGGTATCGCCCCGATCTACTACTACACCCGCGTGGCCGTTGGCAAGCCCTGGCTGGACCGGGTCTGGGGCGATCCTGGTCGGCTCCACATCTGGAAGTGGAAGATCGACTGGGAGGCCAAGAAGGCGGCCATGGGCAAGTAATCCTGATGGGCCGTCTGGTGGCTGCGGGCGCTATGCCCGCAGCCACCTTATCGCGTTTGGGACAAAATACGAGGTTTGAGGAGAGACGGAAGACGGTATGACCAGGTATATCATCCGACGGATCTTGTGGTTCATCCCGGTGCTCTTCGCCATCGCGTTGGTGACGTTCTTGCTTTCCCATGCCATGCCCGGGGGGCCGTTCGATTTCGCGGGCGACAGGAGCCTTCCCCCCAGCGTCGTGGCCAACCTGAAACGTAAATATCATTTGGATTGGCCGTTGTGGAAGCAATTCGCGGCCTGGATCTGGGACCTTATGCGAGGAGACCTGGGCCCTTCGTTTCGTTATCGTTCCCTCACCGTGAACGATCTGCTCAAACAGACCTTTCCCGTTTCCCTTCAGTTAGGTCTCCTTTCCCTGTTACTAGCACTCATCATCGGTATCCCGGCGGGGACCATCGCTGCCCTTAAGCACAACACCTGGGTCGATTACGTCAGCTCCTTCATCGCCATCCTGGGCGTGTCGGTCCCCAACATCGTCTTGGGTCCCTTCTTAATCTGGGCGTTTGGCCTGAAGCTGGGGTGGTTCCCTGTGGCGCGCTGGGGGGCCGATTATACGCAGTTCTATCTGGGCTTCATCCCGCCAATGACGTTAGATTTCTGGAAGCACGCTGTGCTACCTACGGTAACCTTGGGGACGGCGCTCTCGGCGAGCATCGCCCGCCTGACCCGGGCCAGCCTGCTGCAGGTCATCCGGGAGGATTACATCCGCACAGCGAGGGCGAAGGGGTTGCCGGAGCGGCTGATCATCGTCGTGCACGCCATGAAGAACGCTCTCATCCCGGTGGTGACCATCTTAGGCCCTCTCTTTGCAGCCGTGGTTACGGGCTCCTTCGTCACGGAACAGATCTTCGGCATTAACGGGATGGGAAAACATTTCGTCACCAGCGTTGGCAACCGCGACTATCCCGTGATCATGGGCACAGCCATGCTCTACTCCGTGCTTCTGGTGATCGCGAACCTCGTCGTGGATCTCGCCTACGCCTGGCTTGACCCGCGAATTCGATATGATTAAGCAAAAAATCCTCAGCGAGAAGGGTGTCCATGGCTGTTGAGACGACTTCGCCAGATCGGATAAGGCTCCGCGAAGAAGCGGCACTTCGACGAGGGCGTAGCCCTCTGGCTGATGCTTTTCGGCAGTTACTGAAGAACCGTCTGGCGGTAAGCAGCGGCGTGTTCATCATCCTGCTCATCCTGGTCGCGCTGTTTACCGATACAGCCCTGATCTCTCTCTTCACCGGCGGGGAGATCCGGCCCCTATTAGCTCCCCATCATTACGCCGAGGCCAACTTCCTGTATACGAACAAGGGGCTCTTCACCCGGACCGAGGATGGGAAGCTCTTCCTGTTGGGGGCTGACTATCTGGGACGGGATATCCTGAGCCGGACGTTGTATGGCACGCGGGTGTCGCTCTCCGTCGCCTTCGTGGCCGCGACGGTGAGCTTGGTAATCGGTATCGCTTACGGGCTGATCTCCGGATATTCGAGCACCCGCGTCGATAACCTGATGATGCGCTTCGTGGACTTCCTGTACGGCTTCCCCATCATCATCTTCGTGATCCTGATGCAGGTCTACTTCAAGGCCCTCTCACGCCGGGGAGGCGGCGGCGGGCTCGGAGAGTTGCTCATCAATCTCGACAAGGCGATGGGAGGTATGTTCTTCCTGTTCATCGCCATCGGCCTCCTCAACTGGCTGGGCATGGCCCGTATCGCCCGCGGCCAGACCCTCTCCTACAAACAGAAGGAGTTCGTCGAGGCCGCTCGCGCCGTGGGGGCCACGAACATGCGCATCATCTTCCGCCATTTGTTGCCTAACATCCTGGGGCCTTGTATCGTAGCTGAGACGCTGGCCATACCGGGATATATCTTCCTGGAGGCCTTCCTCAGCTTCATCGGCCTCGGCGTGAACCCGCCGACGCCCAGCTGGGGGCTGATGATCTCCGAGACCTATCAGGCGCTGCGAACGTATCCGCACGAGGTCTTCGTCCCGGCCGTCGCCTTGACCCTGACCACGCTGGCCTTCAACTTCCTGGGCGATGGGTTGCGGGATGCCTTTGACCCCCGGCTGCGAGGCGAATGAGGGATGCGCTAAATCGCTTTGGGAATGGGCACGCCCATGGGCAAGTGTGAAGGACATGCGCGTGGGCGTGCCCTTTGTTGATCCCCGCTGGAGGACATGCACCACGTGCGAGCTCGTGGCATCCGATCGCGTTCCGCCCGATTCGTAGGCGCCTTGCTTGGGCTGATCCTTCTCATCATCGTGGGATTCGTTTACATACGTCACATCTCATCTCCTCCACCCTCTAAGTCTCCCCTACCCACCCCACCACCCACCTGGACCCCGACGCCGACGCCATCGCCGCCTACGCCAACGCCCACGCCCCCCCGTCGGGAGGTCGTCATCGGGCTGGCCCTATCACAGGATGTGGTGCTGAATCCCCTCCGGTTGCCCCCGGACGATCTCGCGGCCCGGTTCCTGGTGGACGTCCTGTTCGATCGTCTCATGCCCTCATCTCCCGGGGATGGCTCCCTAACCCCAGGTGTGGTGCGGGAATGGTCGGTCTCGGAGGACGGCCTCTCGATCATCCTGAAGATGCGGGAGGGAGCCAGGTGGCACGATGGGCATCCGGTCACGGCCGAGGACGTGGCCTTCACCGTTCGGACGGCCATCGACCCCGAGTTCAACAGTCCCTATTTCATCCGGTTGCCCCATGTCCTCTCGGCCGAGGCGACCGACGATGTCACGGTCATCGTGCGATTAGAGGAGCCCTCCTGCCCTGCGCTGACGGGGCTGGGAGATCTCCCGGTCGTACCAGCGCACTACCTAGAGGGAAGTTCGTGGGAGACATTCGATCGTGCCCCCATCGGCAGCGGGCCGCTGCGCTTCGTCGAGTGGCAAGGCAATAGGACGTTCACGCTTTCGGCTGTAAGAGACCATTGGCGAGCTCAGCCCCAGATCACGACCTGGTATGTACGCCTGCTTTCCGTCGAGGAGATGAGGAGCGCCTGGAAGGCGGGCGATCTGGATGTCGCTATCCTGTCTCGCGCGTTGACATTGGATCCACCGTCCGATTGGCCTATCCAATGGGCGCCGGGTTTGGAATACGTCGGGGTTTTCTTCAACCAGGAGCGATTGGGGCTGACTGATGTCCGCCTGCGTCAGGCGCTATCTATGGCCCTTGATCGCTCGCGGCTCAATCAACTCGCATTGGGCGGCCGCGGGCTTCCCCTGGCCGCGCCCTGGCTGCCCTCGACATGGGCCATTCAGCCCGCGCCGACGCCCCCGCCTTTCGATCGGGAGCGAGCGGAGGCGTTACTGAACGCGGCCGGCTGGCGCGATGAGGACGGGGATGGATGGCGGGAGAGGGAAGGCGAGCCTCTGCTGGTTCGCGTCAAGACGAACGGTGAGAACCTGGTTCGGCGTGATCTGGCCATGTTGGTGGCAGCGGCTTACCGCGCCATCGGCGTGCCCGCTGAGGTTGAGATCGTGCCCTATTTCAGCTTGATCGACGCGCTGTTCCGGCACGATTACGATGTGGCCATCTTCGGCTGGCCTATCGACCTGGACCCGGATCAATCGCTCTACTGGCGCTCCGATCAGACGGAGCCACGCCGTGGCTTTAACCTGATCGGATGGCGGGACGGGCGCACAGATGCCCTGCTGGAAGAAGGATACGCCGCTCGGGCGTGCGCGATCGATGAACGCCGGAAGGCTTATCATGCGCTGGCCGTTCACCTGGCGGAGCAACGGCCGGTAGATATCCTGTTCGCACTGCCTGTGGGCGTCGCCGTCCAGCCCGGGCTTCAGGGGGTGACGATCAGCCCCTTTGCCGGTGTGGGGACCTCGCTTCCGGACTGGCGATGGTGATTTGATTGAGAACCCGGTTTCTCGGAGAAGCCGGGGTTCTGAATGCCGGGCATGTTGATTTGCCTCATTCGGCTCTTCAGGTACAATGGCGACAGTCCCTGGGCAGAGGGCTGGGAAGGGGACAAAGGTTGTAAGTTGATCTGATGGAGAGGTAAAGGATTGTGACGCGAGAGGAAGTTCGGCTGACGGCGATGGCGGCCTGCGCTGGTTGAGCGAGTAAGCTGGCCCCAGAGGCCCTGGCGCAGGTCCTGCGCCCACTTCAAAACCTATTCCCGCCCGAAGCGCATCCCGAGGTGCTGGTCGGCCTGGGAGCGATAGATGATGCCGCGGTCTATCGCTTGAATGATCAACAGGCCATCATCAGCACCACGGACTTCTTCACGCCCGTGGTGGATGACCCATACGACTTCGGGGCGATCGCCGCGGCCAATGCCATGAGCGACGTATACGCCATGGGAGGCGACGTCCTCTTCGCCCTAAACATCGCCGCCTTCCCTGTGGATATGGACCCGGCTATAGTGGCCCAGATCCTGCGCGGCGGGGCGGACAAGGTCATGGAGGCGGGCGGCGTAATCGCTGGAGGGCACACGATCCAAGACCGGGAGCCCAAGTACGGCCTGGCGGTCATCGGCATGGCCCATCCGGATCGGATCTTCACCAAAGGTGGCGCTCGTCCCGGCGACAGGCTATTCCTCACCAAGCCATTGGGGACGGGCACGATCAGCACGGCTCTCAAACGCGGGCTCGCTCAGGCCGAGCATGTACAGGCCATGGTCGAGAGTATGAAGCGGCTCAACCGTGACGCGGCCATCGTCGCACGGGAGATCGGCGTTCGATCGGCTACTGATATCACTGGCTTCGGGCTGCTGGGCCATGCCAGTGAGATGGTCCAGGCTGGCGGCGTGGGATTCCGCATCAGGATGAGTGCGGTCCCGTTATTGCCCGGCGCGATGGAGTACGCCACAGAGCACATCTTCCCAGGCGGCTCACACAACAACAAGGCTTTTTATGAACACCTAGTCCGTTTCGACAAACGCATCTCCGAGGAACAACAGATGCTTCTTTGGGATGCCCAGACGTCAGGCGGACTGTTAATCGTCGTCCCTGCTGACCGGGTTGATGATTTTCGTGCCCGGTGTGCCGAGCGCGGCCAGGATGCCTGGGTGATCGGTGAGGTCGTGGAGGACACAGGGATCGAGGTGGTCCCATAGCCCCATGGCGGGAGACCTCTCGGGGCTCTCATCGTGGGAAAAGCAAAACGGGGAAGGGACGATCTCCCTTCCCCGTTTTCATTCCGCCCCCAACAGGCGTTACTCTCCAGCTGGTGCGACCGCAGGAGCCGACGTGCTTACGATCTCCGCCTCACGCTTGGAGGTGGAGATGGCCCACCACAGCACCGCTAACAGGGCCAGGATGATGAGGATTGTGACGGCGCTTAGGCCCTTGTACTGGACGATGATGGGGGCGATGATGACGCTGACCAGGTTCACCACCTTGATCATGGGGTTCAGCGCCGGCCCCGCCGTATCCTTCAGCGGATCGCCGACGGTGTCCCCCACCACACTGGCCTTGTGCCGCTCGGACCCTTTGCCGGTGTTGGCCTCCAGGTTGCGGGGCTCATCCTCGATGGTCTTCTTGGCGTTATCCCATGCGCCACCCGCGTTGGCCATGAAGACGGCCAGGAGCTGACCGGAGAGAATGATGCCCGCCAAGAAGCCACCCAACGCCTCCACCTGCAGGAGCAGGCCGACCACGACGGGGGTCACCACGGCGATGGTGGCCAGGGTAACCAGCTCCTTCTGAGCCGCGACGGTGGAAATCTCCACGGCCCGGGCATAGTCTGGCTTCACCGTACCCTCCATAATGCCGGGGATGCGGAACTGTCGCCGGACCTCTTCCACCATTTGCCCGGCCGCGCGGCTCACAGCCTTGATGGCCAGCGAGGAGAACAGCCACGGGATCGCGCCGCCGATGAGCAGCCCGACGAAGACCACCGGCTCGGACACCCGAATGCCGCTGGCCAGGGCCTGTGGATCAATCTTGGTCACGTCAGTAATGTAGGAACCGAACAGGGAGACGGCGGCAATGACGGCCGAGCCAATGGCGATTCCCTTCGTGATGGCCTTGGTGGTGTTGCCCACCGCGTCCAGATCGGTCATGATCTGGCGGGCGGTCTCGTCCATGCCGGCCATCTCGCCGATGCCATTGGCGTTATCAGCGATGGGGCCGAAGGAATCCATGGCCACATTGTTACCGGTCAGCGTCAACATGCCGATACCGGTCATGGCCACGCCATAGAGGACGAAGGCCGTCCGGGCGATCGTCTCAGATGGGACTTTACCCGACTCCACGAACTGTCGCACCGGGACGCCGGCGTAGATCAAGATCGCCGCGCTGATGGTGAGGGCGATAACCAGGATCGCCCATACCGTGGATTCATAACCCACGCCCAGGCCAGCCAGGATCGTCGTAGCAGGCCCGCCGTTCGTGGCCTTACGGATCTCCTGTACAGGCGCCTTCTCGGTACCCGTGAAATAGTCGGTCAGACGGTCAATAAGGATGGCCAGGAAGACGCCAGCCGTCGTGGAGAGGAAGGGACGCCACCATCCGCCAGGCACTTCCTTCATATAGGTGATGGCGACGATGCCGAACAGCACCACCGAGATGGCTGCTGAAGTCAGGTAGCCCCGGAAGATGGCTGCCATAGCATCGCCGCTCTTCTCCGGTCCGCCCTTCACACGATACGTGCCGATGATGGAAGCCAGCACGCCGATGCCGCGTACTAAGAGCGGATACAGGATCCACTCGATATGTCCGGTGATGGCCGTGAGCGCCAGCCCCAGGATCAAGGCAGAGACGATGGTGACCTCGTAGGACTCGAAGATGTCGGCCGCCATTCCGGCGCAGTCGCCCACGTTATCACCCACCAGGTCAGCGACGACGGCCGCGTTTCGGGGATCGTCCTCAGGGATATCCTGCTCAACCTTACCCACTAAGTCCGCACCCACGTCCGCGGCCTTGGTGTAGATGCCGCCGCCCACTCGCATGAAGAGCGCTAGCAGCGTACCGCCGAAGCCGAAGCCCAAGAGCGCGTCCGGCGCCGCCTTACCGAAGATCATGAAGATCACGGTCCCGCCGAACAGGCCTAGACCATCGGTCAACATGCCCGTGATGGTGCCCGCCCGATACGCGATGCGCAGCGCGTCGCCGAAGCTGTAACGCGCGGCCGCCGCTACGCGCACGTTACCCTGCACTGCCATGCGCATCCCGATCTGGCCCACGGCCAGGGAGAACCCCGCGCCCATCAGGAAGGCGATGGCACGGCCCAGACCCACCAACAGGCGCACCTCGTTCTCGCTCCGCCCTGCGAACCGCTCCATGGCCTCCGGAGTTGGCGGAACGATGTACACGCTCAGAAACAAGGCGACCGTCAGAAGCCCAATGAAGGGCAGGATCGTGCGTAACTGCCGATTCAAATACGCATCGGCCCCCTGACGGATCGCCTCCCAGACCTCCCGCATCTCCCGCGTGCCCTTGTCCTCTTGCAGGATCTGACGGCGCAGAAAGATGGCATAGAGGAGGCCCAGGATAGCCACACCTAGCACTGCCCAAACCGCAATAGTCTCCAGTGGCGTCAAACCCATCGTACTCATGATTGACTCCTATGACCTCCCTTTCCTCAGAATTTAGCCGGGCTTACAGATGCCCGGCTATTGGTCTAAGAGCGTGCCTGGAGATCCACCACTAACAGGACACATACCTATGGCAGGGGCACAACATGCTACACCCCCACCACAGCTCCAGGCTTCCCCTTGAGGCCTGGCGATGACTCAATCTATATCCCTCAGACACGCCCTAAATGACAGGGATACGCCGTTTTCCTAGAGATGACCGGCACTCCTCTAGGTGCCGGTCATCTCTGACTCGTAAGCCCTATATTATGGGCCACATGTGGTCCCATGCCTAACATCTGTAGGGCTCCTGTCACATACCCTACGCCATTTACCATCGCTGGATTTTACTCGGGGGCCTTGGGGAAGTCAAGAATCTGGATCATAGGGAAGTTGACAATTTAACCGTTCTTAACTATCCTGCTCGTGGACTCTCGCGTGAGGGCAAGAGAGGAAGGCCATGCCCGAAGAGACGTATATCCTTGGGCTGGACGTCGGCGGGACGAAGACGGCGATCGTCTTAGGGGACGTCGCCGGGCGTATCTATGAGCGTGTCCAATTCCCCACTCGCTCCGATGCAGGGTTCGACGCCACGTTTCAGGATCTTGTCCATCACCTCACCCGGTTGCGATCCCAAGCCGAGGCACAAGGCCGCACGCCGACGGTCATCTCCGTCTCCATCGGCGGTCCCCTGGATATCGAGCGTGGCGTGATCTACTCCCCGCCCAACCTGCCTGGATGGGATGCGGTGCCCCTGAAGGATCTGCTGCAGGACCGCTTCGCTCTGCCGGTCTACGTGGAGCACGATGGCAATGCCGGAGCGCTGGCGGAATGGTATTTCGGCGCCGCCAGAGGGGCGCGGAACGTGGTCTTCCTCACCATGGGGACAGGGCTCGGGGGCGGCCTCATCCTCAACGGACAACTTTATCGGGGGACATCAGATCTCGCGGGCGAGGTGGGACACATCCGCATCGCGGAGACGGGGCCGATGGCCTATGGCAAAGCAGGCTCCTGGGAGGCGTTTTGTTCCGGGGCCGGGATCGCCCGCCTGGCCGCGTTACGCTTCCCCGAGCGATGGGGACGTGGCGAGATCTCGGTGCGGGACCTGGCCGAGCTGGCGAGAGCTGGCGATGCAGACGCTTTGACCGTCTTCAATGAGGCGGGTCGGTACCTTGGGCGAGGACTCGCCATTCTCCTGGATATCCTCAATCCTGAGGTGATCGTCATCGGCTCTCTCGCTGTACGCTTGGGAGAGCTTGTACTGGCTCCTGCGCGTGAGGAGATGCGGCGCGAAGCCCTCCCCGGCGCTGTGGCCAGTTGTCGGGTGGTGCCGGCAGCGCTGGGTGAGCGCATCGGCGACGTCGCCGCTTTGTGTGCCGCCATCTCAGCTATGGGAGGACCCTATAGCGCCGATACAAGCCTGACGGAAGGAGAGGGATGAAGAGTCGCGGGATGCAATTCATCGTGTCTATGACCCATGGATTTCGTCTCCTTTTATAGCATCAGTATTCACAATATAGGCCAATACGATCACGATATACGAGTTAAAGGCATGACTTACCTTAAGCACGGGAGCAGCGATCTCCTCAATGAGGCAAACAAGGAGCTGTCCGTGGGATATCCGCGTGATCTCCTGCTGGTCGGACGGGAGAAAGAGCTGGCCATGCTTCAGGAGAGCTACTTTTCCGCCCTCCAGGGCCAAGCGCCTCTCGTCCTGGTCGAGGGCGAAGCGGGGACGGGTAAAACCCACCTCCTGCGCGCCTTCGCGGATTGGGCCGAACAGCAGGGAGCGCGCGTCCTATATGCGGTGTATCGCGAAGCCGAGGTCGGTATCCCTTATGCTATTGTGCTGCGGATCCTGCGTATATTACTGAGGACGTTGGACCCCGAGGAAAGAGAGGAGATCGCTGAGATCTTGCAGGCGCAGCCATGGCATCCTATCCTCCTCCGACTGATGCCAGAGATCACTGACTGGTTAGAGATCCCTCCTGTCCAGAAGTGGCCGAAAGGCTTCTTCACCCCCGGACAGGTTCACGAGGGCGTGGTGCAAACCGTTCGCGTCCTTACACGTCACGCGCCTCTGGTTCTCATCTACGATGACCTCCATTGGGCGGACACAGCCTCTCTGGACATGCGCATCGCGGTCTATAGACGGGTACGATCGCAGCCTGTGTTAATGATCGGCAGCTATCGCCCCGAAGAGGTGGACCAGGCCCATCCGCTGCGCCGACTGCGCTCCACGGTATTGCGTCTCGGCAGACTCCGGCGAGTGCGTCTGCATCCTTTGGAGCCCGCTGCCATTCAACAACTCGTCGAGAGTCTGTGGCCTGATACTCCCATTGACATTTCGACGTGGGAGGGAGAGCCCGCGCGGGAGCCAGCCTACTGGGTTGCACTGGCGAGGCTTCACGCGAACGACGGATGGCCCGACTTCATCCCTCGCAGCCTGCGTGAGATCAACGAGCTGCTCATCTCAAAGCTAGATCCCGAGGCCCAGCGTGTGCTGGAAGCCGCAAGCGTGTTAGGGGTTGAGGCCGATATTGACCTGTTATCCACCATCACGGGCCTTCATCCGGATAGGGTGGAGTTGGCATTGCATGCCTTGACCGACCAGGCCATCATGACCCTCCATGATGGCGGATACGCCATCGATGATAACCCGCTAGCTCGAACGATCTACGAATCGCTCGATGAAGAGTACAGGCGCGACCTGCACCTGCGAGTTGGGCACGCGCTGGAGGCTCAATATAGGGATCTCCCAGAGGCGAAAGCCGCCATGCTGGCCAGACACTTCGCGGCGGCCGAGCAGGCCGAGCGGACCTTGCGCTACCGAATGATGGCGGGCGCCTGGGCGCGTCGGCTTTTCGCCCTTGAAGAATCCCGCGATCTCTATTGGGATGCTTTGTCACAGGCGGTGATGATCGGAGACGCCAACGCGCAGACGGAGATCCACGAAGCCCTGGGAGAGATCTGCGATGAGCTGGGCGATCACCGGGCAGCTCTGGAACACTTGCACGCCGCGTTAGGCGGTGTGTCACCAGGCCCTCGGGAAGCCTCCATCCGTGTGCTCATCGCGCGGAGCCTAAGCGCCATGGGCGAGTACGAACAGGCTAGGTCTGCCCTCCGTCAGGCTTTATCGGTGCTGACGGAAGGGCAGGATCCTAAGATGGATGGCGTCATCCGCCTCCACCTGGCGTGGGTGGAAGAGCACCTGGAGGACAGGACATCCGCGCTGAGCACCGCCTCGGAGGCTTTAAAGTCCGCCATCGAGAGCCAGGATTCCTTGTTGGAGGCGGACACGGCCTTCCTGCTCGCCATACTCCATTGGCGCGATGGGGCGTTAGAGCAGGCCCGCGCCATGTGCAAGCGCAGCCTGGAGATTCGCGAGAGCATGGGCGATCTGGCTGGCTGTGCGGTGATGTGGCACTATCTTGGGTTGATCGAGCGCGATCGTCGGGATCTTCAGATGGCTCGCCATTGCTTCGCCATGAGCGCGGATATCTTCTCCCGCATCGGCGACCCCAGGGCCGAGGCGCTCGCTCGCGCCTACTGGGGCGAGATATGCGCTTCAGCCCATGAGTTGGCGGAGGCTGTTGAGCAGTTCCATCGCGCGTTCTCCCTCTACAGGCATTTCCAGGGCATGGAAGCCAGCCTCGACCTACCCCTGTGGACGCGCCCCAGCTTTGACTGAACCCCCCTTTCCCCCTAAAATGGGCCTTGGCCATCGTCCTCTCCGAGCCCTCATGTCTTGGCAAGACAGGGGCCTTTCTTTCATGGGCGCAGCGGTGCTGCGCCCCTACCATCATTCTGCATGGAGGAGGTCGGAACACGCTTGAGGCGCGAGTATCCTGAACATCCCCTGGTTGGCGTGGGGGCGGTCGTCATTCGCGATGACCATCACGTCCTGTTAATACGGCGTGGCCAGCCTCCTCGACAAGGGGAGTGGGGCGTGCCGGGCGGTCTGGTGGAGTTGGGGGAATCGCTGGCCGACGCCGTGCGTCGCGAGGTGCGGGAGGAGTGCGGCATCGAGATCCGGGTGGGGCCGCTTCTCGGCATCTTTCAGCCCATCGTGCGTGATGAGGTCGGCCGGGTACGCTTCCATTACGTCGTGCTAGACTACCTGGCTTACTATACGGGGGGCGTGCTTCGACCGGCCTCGGACATCGAGGCGGCGGAATGGGTTGCGCCGGAGCGGCTTGCCGACTATTCCCTCCGTCAGGAGACGGAGGAGGTCGTGCGTCGAGCGTTAGAGGCGATCGAACAGGTTGAAGAGGTTAAACGACATGGCTGATGACAACCATCGCACCTATCGTGTGGTCTTTCAACCCGCGGGACGGCAGGGAAGGGTGCCTGCAGGCGTCACGATCCTGGAAGCAGCGAGATGGCTGGGCGTCGAGATCGAGTCGATCTGTGGCGGCCGACAGACCTGTGGCAAGTGCAAGGTGATCATCGAGGAGGGGGCCTTCCCGAAATTACGCATTCACTCCCGGCGAGATCATGCGTCTCCCGTTACGGATAAAGAGCGGCGCTACGCCGAGCGTCATGATATGGATCTCGAGGCGGGCTATCGCCTCGCCTGCGCGGCGCGGGTCCAGGGGGATCTCCTTATCACCGTCCCGGAGGAGAGCCAGGCCCGCAAGCAGGTCATCCGCAAGGCGGCCCGCGAGATGCGCATCGACGTGGATCCCGCCGTTCGCTTGCATTACGTGGAGGTGGAACGTCCCAGCCTGGAGCGTCCTAATGGGGAGTGGGAGCGGGTCAAGGCCGAGCTGGCTGATCGATTTAGCCTTCACGATCTGACCATCGATATCACAGCGCTGCGAGAGCTTCAGCACGCCCTCCGCAAGGGGCAGCGGGGGGTGACATGCACAGTGTGGCAGGGGCGCGAGGTCATCCGTGTGCAGCCAGGGTATCACGAGGGCGCGTATGGCCTGGCCGTGGATGTGGGGACGACTACGGTGGCGGCTTATTTATGCGATCTGCGATCGGGCGAGGTGCTAGCCGCCGATGCCGTCATGAAYCCCCAGGTGACCTATGGCGAGGACCTCATGTCYCGCGTCTCCTACGCCATGAGYGAGYCRGARGGGCTRRCRCGTATGCARCRGGCCATCRTCGCCGCGYTRAACGACCTGTTYGAGCGCGTGGCYCRCRCGGCCGGGGTTCAGACKACGGACATCACGGAYGTCGTCCTGGTGGGMAAYACCGTCATGCATCAYATCCTCCTGGGGATCGAYCCCAGCGMGCTGGGGGGGATGCCCTTYCCMGCGGCCGTCCATGGGCCGCTGGACTACAAAGCGCGMGATCTGGGCYTGACGCTGGCGCCTGGGGCCATGGCTCACGTGYTRCCGATCGAGGCTGGYTACGTGGGCGCGGATAACGTYGGGGTGATCCTGGCGGAGGAGCCGCATAAAGTGCCCCCGGATGAGATCGTGCTTATCATCGATGTGGGTACCAACGGCGAGCTGCTCCTGGGGAACTCGGAGCATCTGCTGTGCTGCTCCAGCCCCACCGGCCCGGCCTTCGAGGGGGCGCAAATCGTCCACGGGATGCGGGCCGCTCCCGGCGCCATCGAGCGGGTGCGGGTGGATCCGGAGACGCTGGAAGTCCGGTTTAAGGTGATCGGTGAGCCGCGCTGGAACAATGAGTGGACCGAGGAAGCCCCACCCACGGAGAAGGCTCGCGGCATCTGCGGCTCCGGGATCATCGAGGCCGTGGCCGAGCTGTTGAAGGCCGGCGTGATCGATCGCAGCGGACGGTTTGTCGCCGAATGCCCATCCCCGCGATTCCGGCGCGATGGGAACATCGCCTCCTTCGTGCTCGCCTGGCCGCATGAGACCAGCACCGGACAGGAGATCGCCCTTTATACAGATGACGTGCGCGCCATTCAGCTGGCTAAGGCGGCCCTTTATTCCAGCGCGCGCATCCTGATGCGTCGTCGCGGCGTGGATCACGTGGACCGGATTATCCTGGCGGGCGCTTTCGGCAGCTACATCGATCCCGAGCGGGCGATGACCATCGGGATGCTGCCCGACTGCGACCTCAGCCGGGTTTACGCGGTGGGGAACGCGGCCGGGGATGGGGCCCGCATCGCGCTGCTCAACCGGCATAAGCGACTGGAGGCGGCTGAGATCGCCCGTAAGGTGGAGTTCGTGGAGACGGCCGCCGAGCCGGATTTCCAGGACCAATTCATGGCCGCCATCTACATGCCCCACATGTTCGACGCATTCCCCCACCTGAAGTCGGCCCTGGGGAAGGTCTCATCGGTGGAAACGGAGTGAGATGCAGGCTATCTTGACCCACGAACATGCCGATTTCGACGCCGTCGCATCGCTTCTGGCGGCCCATAAGCTCCATCCGGAAGCGGTGCCGGTCCTGCCGCGTCAGATGAACCGCAACGTGAGGGACTTCATCACCCTTTATCGAGATGCCCTCCCGTTTCGCCGCGCCGACGAGCTCCCTAGGGAGCGCGTGGATCACGTGATCGTCGTGGACACGCAGACCTTCCAAGCCCTGCGTCGCATGGGACCTGAGACGACGGGGCAGTTCATCGATCATCACCCTAAGCAGGAGCCTATCCCCGCAGGATGGCAGTTCTGGGGGGAGGAAGTAGGGGCGACCACTACGCTGCTGGTGGAGCAGATTGCCGAGCGCCACGTCAGCCTCACGCCTGTGGAGGCGACGCTGCTCTTGCTCGGCATTTACGAGGATACGGGGGCGCTCACCTATGGGACGACCACGCCGCGAGATGCGCGTTGTGCCGCCTGGCTGCTGGAACACGGCGCCAATCTGGACGTGGTGAATCGCTTCCTACACCATCCGTTAACCCCCGAGCAACAGGCGCTCTATCGGCAGTTAGTGGAGAACAGTCATGCCTATGAGTTCGCGGGCCACTCCGTCATCATCGCGGCGGCGCGATCGGAGGAGTACGTCGCCGAGGTCTCCACGTTGGCGCACAAGCTGCGGGATCTCTACGAGCCGGAGGCGCTGTTCCTGCTGGTCGATCAGGGAGATCGCATCCAATTGGTGGCACGGAGCACCTCGGATGCCATCGATGTGGGCGAGATCGCCAAGGAGATGGGGGGCGGGGGACATAGTCGCGCGGCCGCGGCGCTTTTACGCGGGCAGACGCTGGAGGAGGCCGAACAGCGCCTGGTCGATCTGCTAAAGCGATATGTCCGGCCGGCCGTGACCGTGGCTGAGATCATGTCTCGCGGGCAACCGCAGACGGTGACGCCGGACATGACGGTGGCCGAGGCCGCGGAACGGATGCAACGCTACGGCTTCGAGGGCTTCCCGGTGGTGGAGGATGGCCAGATCGTCGGCATGTTGACCCGACGGCAGGTCGATCGGGCGCTCCATCACGGCCTACACAACGCCCCCGTCCGCCAGGTGATGCACTCCGGCACCGTGGTCGTGCATCCCGAGGACTCCGTAGAGCACCTGCAAAAGGTCATGATCGAGCATGGGTGGGGCCAGGTCCCCGTGGTCTCCGCGAAGGATGGCCGATTACTGGGCATTGTCACGCGTACGGATCTCATCAAGACGTGGCCTGGGGCGTCCACCCCCGTGCGCAGCCTGGCGAGCCGGATGGAGGGGGCCTTGCCTCCCCGGCTTTACTCGCTGCTCCAGGAGGTGGGGCGTACGGCCCACGAGCTGGGATATCCTCTCTACGCCGTGGGAGGGTTCGTGCGTGATCTGCTGTTGGGCGTCTCCAATCTCGACCTTGACCTGGTGGTGGAGGGGGACGCGATCCACCTGGCCCACGAGCTGGCGCGGCGTAAGGGGGGACATGTGCGCAGCCATCGACGCTTTGGTACGGCGAAATGGATCTTGCCGGAGGACATGGACGGTGAGCCTCCCATCCCCTCTCTGGATTTCGTCACCGCGCGCATCGAGTTTTACGAGCATCCCACGGCCCTACCTACGGTAGAGCAATCTAACATCAAGCAGGATCTCCATCGCCGGGATTTCACCATCAACACGCTGGCGATCCGGCTCGATCCTGATCATTGGGGCGAGTTGTTGGACTTCTACGGCGGCGAGCGCGACCTGGAAGAAGGGCTCATCCGGGTCCTGCATAGCCTGAGCTTCGTGGAGGACCCCACGCGCATCCTGCGGGCGGTACGCTTTGAGCAGCGACTGGGGTTCCGCATCGAGCCGCGGACTGAGGAGTTGATCAGCAATGCCCTGGATCTGCTGGAGCGGGTGAGCGGTGATCGTATCCGTCACGAGCTGACGCTCATCCTGCAAGAGCAGGAGCCGGAGCGCGCTTTGGCCAGGCTGGCTGATCTGGGGGTGTTGCCGCATATCCACCCGTCCCTGCGATATGATGAGTGGATCAGGGATCGCTTCCAAAGGCTGCGCGAGGCGTTGGAGGCTGACGGGGCGCCGGAGCCGATCGAGGACCTGTACTTCGCCCTGTGGCTTTACCGGCTCAGCGCCGAGGAGCAAGGACAGGTGATCGAACGACTTCGCCTTCTTTCGCAAACGAGGAAGGTCATCGAGCAGGCTCGTTACCTGCGGGACCACGAGGCGGAGCTGGCTCAGAATGGCCTGCGTCCTAGCCGGATCTACCGTATCGTGCACCCGACGGAACCAGGGGCCCGCATGGTCTTCCGCGTGGCCACGGACTCCTGGCTGGCTCGCCAGCGGGTCGCCCAGTACGAGCAGCGCCTGATGCATGTGACAACGGAGCTGGACGGGCATGATCTGCGGCGCATGGGGTTGAAGCCTGGGCCGGCTTACCGCCGCATCCTCGACGCGCTCCTCGACGCGCGGCTGGACGGTCGGGTGAGCAGTCGGGAGGAGGAGGAAGCGCTGGCGCGCTCGCTGATCGCCGAGGAGATGGAACGTGCCTCCTCGGCCGAGGATCGGTAGGATGCGCATCGGGATCGTCGGTATCCCTGGCGAGTTGTCCCCTTTGTATCAGCGCGTGGACGGCATCATCGCCCGCGAGCGGACCCCGGTGATGGAGGTCGCGCGGGCTCGCTGGGCTGGTCATGACGTGTTCCTGGCCGCGTGTGGGGTCGGTAAGGTCAACGCGGCCCTGGCCACGATGGCGCTCATTCAGAGGTCCCGCCCCGAAGTCATCTTGAACTGTGGCTCGGCCGGCGCGCTGGCTCCCGATCTGCGGATCGGCGACATCGTAATCAGCCTTCGAGTGACGACGCATGACACCGGGGCCTATCTGGAGAAGCGATTCGCGCCCACAGGGATACGGTTGCCCTCGGAGCACATGCGCTGGTTGTATGCCTCCCCTCTTCTGGTGGAGCGAGCCAGGGCCGCCGCTGAGGCGCTGGGATGGGGATCCCTGGGAGGCCATCCTCGGGTGATGGAGGGCGTCATCGCCACAGGGGATCAAGTGATCTTCTCCCATGCGCATAAGGAACGGATCACCCGGGAGACAGGCGCCGTAGCGGTGGAACAGGAAGGGGCCGCCGTCGCCCATGTAGCACATGTCTACGGCGTGCCGTGGTTGGTGATCCGCGGGATCAGCGACACCGCGGACAGCAAGGCGGGCTTCGACTACACGCGCTGGATCGTGTACGCCGACGATCCTCCCCCGCTAGGGAGCCTGGGACGTTCCTGGTTCCGCGTCAGTCGCCAGGTGACGCGGCCGCTATCATGGCGGCGAGCGCGCCGTTTCCGCCGGGGCGTTCGTGTGGCCATGACGCACGTGGCGCAATTGGTGGAGGAGATGTTATCGAGGCAGGTTGACACCTCCGTGTGACCGTGGTATAGTTCCAGCGTCGCAACCGAATACGCAGGCGGGGGAGCTCGGGTAAGCCGGGCTGAGAGGATGGCCGTTTTCGCCATCGACCCCTTGAACCTGATCTGGGTAATGCCAGCGAAGGGAGCCGTTTCTTGGGTTCGTTTGCTGAAGCGCCGTCCTTCGCGGGCGGCGCTTTCCTTATCATGAACACCAAGCCCCTCTGGATCCCCGGCTGAGCCACTCAGCTCAGGTTTACCCCTGTCTCCGCCATGAGAGAGCACGAGGAGGTCGTGATGAGCGAGCGAAAGGAAGATCAACGGCGCTTCTGGAAGATCCAGGCGCCACCCGAATGGGGGATCCGCCCCGTCCCCGAGCAACATCGGGTGCTGCGCTTCCTGGATCTGTTCGTTCTGTGGTCGAGCCTGGGCGTTGGCCTGTTGGTGTTGGAGGCCGGTGCGCTCCTGGTTCCCGGGTTAAGCCTTGCTCAGGCGCTTTTGGCCATCTTGATCGGCACGCTGGTGGGGAACCTGCTCCTGGCGTTGGCGGGCGTTGCTGGGAGCGATCATGCCGTGCCCACCATGGTGCTGCTGCGACCGATCCTGGGACAGCGTGGGTCCTATGTGCCCAGCCTGTTGAACCTGGCCCAGCTCATCGGATGGACGGCCTTCGAGCTGTGGGTCATCGCCTTGGCTGCCAATCAGGTGAGCCGGGCGCTGTTCGGCTTCTCCGCGTATGGCTTCTGGCTCGTCGTGGCCGCCATCTGGTGTACCTTGCTGGCCCTGGGGGGGCCGCTGGTGGTCGTGCGTCAGTGGCTGGAGAAGTTCGGCGTGTGGCTGGTGTACGGAGTCACCGCCTGGATGACCATCTACCTGTTCACGCACTACGATATCCTGGCCCTGCTGCGGCGGCCTGGCACCGGCGAGTTCCCCTTCTGGCTGGCAGTCGATCTGGTCGTGGCCATGCCCATCTCTTGGATGCCACTGGTGGCCGACTACAACCGCTTCGCTCGAAGGCCCAGGGCCGCGTTCTGGGGCACTTACCTCGGCTATCTGCTGGCCAACGTCTGGTTTTACGGCCTGGGAGCCCTGTTCATCCTCACCCTGGGGATGGCCGAGCCGACGCCTGAAAACCTGGCCACGGCGATCATGGCGTTGACCGGCGGTATCGTCGCCCTGTTGGTCATCCTGGTGGACGAGACGGACAACGCCTTCGCGGATATCTATTCGGCCGCGGTATCCATTCAAAACGTGTTCCCACATATCAGCCAGCGGCTGTTGGTCGTCCTTGTGAGCGCCATCGGCCTGATCCTGGCCGCGTTCCTCACCATGAGTCAATACTTCGACTTCCTGTTGCTGATCGGCTCCGTCTTCGTGCCACTATTTGGCCTGCTGGCCGCGGATTACTTCATCCTTCGCGGCCGCCATATCGATGTGGACGAGCTTTATCGGCCGCAGGGCGCGTACTGGTATCACAGCGGGATCAACTGGATGGCGATAGTCGCCTGGGTGGCCGGGATCCTCATCTATCACGTCATCGCCCGGGCCCTGCCTTCGTTGGGCGCATCCGTCCCCAGCTTCATCGCCGCCTTCGCCCTCTATTTGATCCTGGAGCGGTTGAGCAGGCCCATATTGCGTAGCGCGCAGGGTTCATCCAAGTAGTTTAAGAGCGTGTTTGAGAAATGCTGATATAGAAGGAACCACCAAGACATCAAGGCCCTAAGAAACGCAAATAGAGGAGTTCTTCCTCCTTCCAGGAAGGGCTTGAAATTTGAAGCATTTTCAATCTTAGCGCTTAGTGCCTTTGTGGTGAATTGTCAGACCTGCTCTAAGGCAGGTGACCGGCACTTCAGAAGCGCTGGTCACCTAAGCCATAGGAGGGAGGATGATGGTCGATTGGACGCTTTATGTGATCACCGACCGGCGTGTGGCCGGCGAACGTTCCATTCTCGACGTCGTGAGGGCCGCCATCGCGGGCGGCGCCAGCGTCATCCAGCTCCGTGAGAAGGAGGCGACGACGCGAGAGATGATCGAGCTGGGACAGGCGCTGCATGAGATCACCCGGGCGGCTGGCATCCCGCTCATCGTCAACGATCGGGTCGATGTGGCGTTGGCCATCGACGCGGAGGGGGTTCACGTCGGCCAGGACGATATGCCAGCGGCCATCGCGCGTCGGCTCATCGGCCCGGACAGGATCCTGGGCGTCTCGGCGCGTACGGTCGAGGAAGCCGTGCAGGCCGAACGTGATGGCGCCGATTATCTGGGGGTGGGGGATATCTACGGCACGCCCACCAAACCGGACGCCGGGGAACCCATCGGCGTCGCCGGGGTGGCCGCCATCACGCGGGCCGTCTCGATCCCCGTGGTCGGCATCGGGGGGATCACGCCTGCCAACGCGGCCGCGGTCATCGAGGCCGGCGCGGTGGGCGTCGCCGTGATCTCAGCGGTGGTGGGAGCGGCTGATCCTGAGGCAGCTGCCCGCCAGCTGCGAACCATCGTCGAAGAAGTCAAAAAGGGGAGGAAGTCATGAGCGAGATGGGCGATCGCATCGCGGAGGCGCTGTCCCGCATCCGCCAGGAGAAGCCATTGATTCATCACATCACCAACTTCGTCGTGATGAACGACACGGCCAATGTGACTCTGCACGTGGGCGCCTTGCCGGTGATGGCTCACGCCGCGGAGGAGGTCTCCGAGATGGTGAGCCTGGCCGGGGCGCTAGTGCTCAACCCGGGCACCCTGAGTCCCGCGTGGGTGGAGTCCATGCTTATTGCGGGGCGCCAGGCCAATCAGAGGGATATCCCCATCGTGCTGGACCCGGTGGGGGCCGGCGCCACGAAGCTGCGCACGGAGTCGAACCTGAGGTTGTTGAGCGATCTGAAGATCGCCATCGTGCGTGGTAACTCCGGCGAGATCGGCGCGCTGAGCGGCGCGGGCGGCTTAGTGAAGGGGGTCGAGAGCGTAGCAGGGGTGCAGGATCCCATCGCGGTGGCGCGGGCTTTGGCCAGGGAGCGCGAGACAGTGGTCGCCATCACGGGGAAGAGGGATATCATCTCCGACGGCGAGCGCGTTCTGGGCGTGGATAACGGCCATGAATGGCTGCAGACGAACACGGGGACCGGGTGCATGTCAACGACGATGATCGCCGCCTTCGCCGCCGTGGAACGCGATTATCTATGGGCGGCCGCTGCGGGGCTGGCCTGCTTCGGCCTCGCCGCCGAGCTGGCGGCCGAGAAGGCCATGGGGCCGGCCAGTTTCAAGGTCGCCCTCTTCGATCAGATCTACAACCTGACACCGGAGCAGTTGGCCGAAGGGGCGAAGATCGTCGAGCTCACATAAGACCTGAGAGCGCATGTCTGAGAAATGCGACCAAGTCATTGTTGAGCCTCAGAGGTGCCAAAGAAGCCGGTTTCTGGTAGGGACACCGGGCTTTTAGCCGGTGCCTGTTCATAATTCAGACACGCTCGTTCGGATATGCCCTCAGGAGGCGACCATGCGGATATCTGAGTTGGGGGAGTTCCCCCTCATCGATCGGGTGGAGCAGATCGTCGCCGTGGACCGGGCCGATGTGGTAGTGGGCATCGGCGACGACGTGGCCGTGTTGGCAGATCGAGATGACGAGCTCCTCCTGGCCACGGTGGATAGTCAGGTGGAGAACGTGCACTTCCTGCGCGAGCGGATCACAGCGCGACAGTTGGGACGTCGTGCGTTGGCCATCAACCTGAGCGATATCGCCGCGATGGGCGGGTATGCGCAATATGCGCTCGTCTCCCTGGCCCTGCCGGCCGACACGGAGACGGCATGGGTGGAGGATCTATATCGGGGGCTGCGGGAGGAGGCCGACCGCTATGGCGTGATCGTGGTCGGGGGGAATATGGCCCGTTCGCCCACGGGGATCTTTATCGATGTATGCGTGCTGGGCCGCGTGCGTCGAGAGCATCTGCTGCTGCGATCCGGGGCTCGTCCTGGGGATGTGGTCCTGGTCACCGGGCAGCTGGGCGATGCCGCCGCCGGGCTGCAGATCGTCCTTCGTCCGGACCTATCCGTCGCGCCGGATGATCGAGCGTTTCTGTTGGAACGTCATCTTACGCCGACGCCGCGCCTGCCCGAGGCGGCCGTGATCGCCCAGTCGCGGCTGGCGACGGCCATGATCGACATCAGCGATGGCCTCAGCAGCGACGTCGGCCACATCTGCGAACGAAGCCGGGCGGGCGTGCGGATATGGGCTGATCGCCTGCCCATATCCCAAGCTACCTGTCACATGGCTCAGGTGATCGGTCAGAGCCCGTGGCAGTTGGCATTGCAGGGAGGCGAAGATTACGAGCTGTGCTTCACCGCGCCGCGGGAGGCCGCGGCACAGCTCGCCTCCCTGGTCCGCGAGGAAACCGGCACGCCGGTGACTATCGTAGGGGAGATCCTGGCGGCGGATGACGGTCGCTGGCTGGTCCTGGAAGACGGGCGAGAGGTCCCCCTGGAGGCTGGGGGGTGGGAGCATTTCTGAAGCGCCCCATGACACTTTGGACTCTCGATTGCCTTTGCTTCCCTCGCTCGAGGATTGTATAATCTGATCGCTCATATTAGCAACACCCCTTCATGCGTAGGGACGAGGCTTGTCTCGCCTCTACCAGAACGGGCAAACTGTAGGGGCATACAGCCGTGTGCCTCTATAAAGGGCCTTTTTGTTGAATAGGCTGGTTCAATTCTAGAGCGTGGCAAGGGGAAGTGTGGCCTGATTATGGAGGAACGAAATGGCAGAGATTACGTTGATCTCCGCGCGGCAACGGCCATTGAGACCACTGGTTGAGGCGGCGTTGGAGAACGAATTACGTCTGTTGGAAGCAGCTATTCGGCGGACAGAACAACGGCTTCGTGAGTTTGAGGCTAAATATCACCTCTCCACTGAAGAGTTCATTTGTCGGTTCGAGAACGACGAACTCGAAGAAACACTGGAACTCGCGGAGTGGGTTGGCGAGTACCGGTTGTTGGAGCGTTTGCACGAAAAAGCAGACATATTACGGGAGATCGAGTTTGCGAATTGAAATTTACTTCACAACGGATTCGCAACCTCATCGAAACTTGCCCGATAGTTCGATCGTCGAGTGTTACCTATGACAAACGGAGTTCATATGAAGGTTTCATCCGCGGCGAACTCCACTTCGTGGATGGATCTATCCTTTACCTGCGTGAATTTGTAGACGTGGAGATGGAAGTAGAACGCTTGATGTATGTCTATCAATATATGAACGCGGCAAATGGGTTCGTTTTTCGGTATGACAACACAGGGCATCATAAGAAGCTCAACATCCCCACTTATCCTCATCACAAGCATGAGGGTGACGAGATGAGCGTCGTCGCTTCCTCAGCTCCGACGCTGGCGGAAGTGCTCGACGAGGTCGCAGGGTTGATCCAGTTACCTTGACTTTATTGAGGAAGGCGCAATCTATGAAGAAAGTGCTTACCATCGCAGGATCGGACTCGGGCGGCGGTGCCGGGATCCAGGCGGATCTGAAGGCCTTCGCCGCCCGGGGGGTTTACGGCATGAGCGCGCTGACGGCCATCACCGCGCAGAACACCGTCGGCGTACAGGGCGTGTTCGAGTTGCCGGCGGTGTTCGTGGGCCAGCAGATCGACTCGGTGATGAGCGATATCGGCGCCGATGCTTGGAAGACGGGCATGTTGTCCAATGCCGAGATCATCCGCGTGGTCGCCGAGCGCGCCCGACGCTATAACGTGGAGCGCCTGGTTGTTGACCCGGTGATGGTCGCCAAGGGAGGCGATCCACTGCTCCGCCCTGAGGCCCGTGATGCGCTGATCGAGGAGTTGCTCCCGTTGGCCTATGTGGTCACACCCAACCATCATGAGGCCCAAGTGCTGACGGGGATGGAGATCCATACCGTGGATGACATGCGTGAGGCGGCCGTCGCCATCCACAAGCTGGGACCCCGCCACGTCGTGATCAAGGGTGGTCACCTCCCAGAGGAGAGCGACGCGGTAGACATCCTGTACGACGGCCGGACGTTTACGGAGTTCAGCGCGCCGCGCGTGGATACGCCTAATACGCACGGCACGGGTTGTACCTTCGCCTCGGCTCTCGCAGCCGAGCTGGCCAAGGGGAACAATGTACGTGAGGCGGTACGTGTCGCCAAGGCGTACCTGACCGTCGCGCTGCGGGCAGCTGTAGATCTCGGCATCGGGCATGGGCATGGACCGTTGAACCACTTTCTCGGCCGCGCGATCGAAATCTCCAATCTCCAGGCTATTGAAATCCGCTGAGGGTCACTTGTCCTGGACTCTTGCGCCTGCCCCGCCGCGCGCGGGCGTGGCCTCCTCCAGCCTAGTGCAAGAACAGGGAACATCTTTGGGAATAGAGTAACCGAAGGCAATGCCTTCGGCTAAGCTACATCTCATGGGACCGGGGGCTGACGTGCCCGCGCGTGGCCCATAGTCCGCCGCCGATGATCAACGCGCCTCCCAGGAGATGGGCCCATGTGATCGGCTCCCGCAGGAACAGGTGGCCTAACAGGGCGCCGTAGAGCGGCAGGGTGTTGTAGAATATCATCGCGCCGCTGGCGCCCAGCCGTCGCACGCCCTCGTTCCAGGAGACGAAACCGATCACTGCCGGGACCGTGCCGATATAGATGATGGTTAGGATCATGTCGGGACGCCAGGCGACCGGGAGATATCGGATCTCCCAGACGGCGGCGAGCAGGAGGAAGGGGAGGCCGAAGAACGTGGAGAAGGCGGTCGCGGAGAGGGCCGAGCGGCGGCGTGTAGCCTGGCGCGCCAGGACCGAGTAGGTGGACCACAGAGCGATTGCGCCGAGGATGATGAGGTCGCCGATGTTGCCCTGGACGGATCGCCAGAGAGCGGGATCGCCGCCGGAGATCACCACCGCCACACCGATGAGGCCAGCGAGGGCACCGGTGATCTGGCGCCTGGACATGGGCTCCCGGATCAGGAAGCCGGCCAGTAACCCGGTGATGAGAGGCCCCAGGCCGTTGATCAACGTGGCATTCACGGTGGTCGTGAAGCGCAACCCCAGGTAGAGCACCGGCCCGAAGATGGCCACCCCGCTCAGCCCCATCCCCAGCAGGAGCCAGCGGTCGCGTCCCACCCGGCGCTCCGACGGCGGTCTCCTCCACAGCAGGGCGGCGAAGAGCAGGGAAGCGATGAGGAAGCGCGCGGCCGCCAGGGTGATGGGACCGATGTCTCCCGCAAGCCAGCGTCCCAGTGTCATATTGGTCGCCCAGGTGAACGTGGCGATGTTCACCAGGGCGATGCCAGCGAGGATGTCTGACAGCTTTGAGCCTTGCTGCGACGTCGTTGGGCGTCTCCTTCTCCTGTGTGGCTGATAAGTGTGACGTACCTCACGTCACCGGCAGCGCGACGTAAAACGTGCTCCCTTGTCCTTCGCCTTTACTCTCCGCCCAAATACGACCACCATGTCCTTCCACGATCGCTTTGCATAGTGCCAAACCGATCCCCATGCCCTCGAAACGTCGTGTCGAACTGCCATCCACCTGGTAAAAGCGTTCAAAGATTCGCTCTAACTCGTCTGGGGGGATACCGATCCCCTGATCTGCGACGGCGATAATAAGCTCTTCTTCTTCCAGCCGCGCGCTGACTCGGGCACTGCCTCCTTTAGGGCTGAACTTGATAGCATTGTCCAGCAGGTTATCCATAACTTGGTCTAGTAAATCAAGATCACCCATAATATCGGGTAGCTCCGACGGCAAGTCCGACTGGAGGGAAATCCCTGCTTCTATTGCACGGCCTTCCCAGCGCGCCACGACGGCTGTGAGCCATGCCTGCGACGAGATCCGCACCCTCCTGAACGTCCTTGGCTCTAATGTTTGCAGAATGAGCAGACGATCGATCATGAATCGCAGCCGCTCGCTATTACGATATATGACGTCCACAGCATTTGCAACTTGCGCTGGGAGCGCGCCCAGATCGCCTCTCTGCAATAGCTCGGCATATCCCATGACCAACGTAAGGGGGGTACGTAGTTCGTGGGAGACATTCTGGATCATCTCTTCCTTGGCTCGCAATGCCGCCTGCAGCTCTTCCACAAGCTGTGCCCGCTCCAAGACTCGGCCGGCCTCGGTTGCCACCTGTTCTACAAGCTCTATCTCTCGCGTTGTGAACGTCCGAGGCGTCGGGCTATCCAATCCTAGGAAGCCGATCACTTCCCCACGCACTAGGACGGGCACGATAAGGATGGAGGCGACGTTTCGGCGCCGCATAAGCTCGTGCATGGGCGCCAGCACTGGATCCCTTTGGGCATCGCACACCGCCAGCGGCCGTCTATGTTGGAAGATATAAACCATGAACGGATTGTTTGCCACGGGGATCACGGCTCCGATCGCGCTTGGACTCCCTTCAGCCCGATGATCGACGATTACCGTTGCTGCACTCCGTTCCGGATTCAGCAGAGCGAAGCTCGCCTGAGGCAGGCCCAGGAAATCCGCTACCTCACGTCCCATTCCCTGAAGCGCCCCCTCTAGCGTTTTACTGGTCGCGGCGATGGTGATCACCTTGCTGAGTAAAGCGACCTCCTGTAACCGTCGTCGTGTCTCCTGCAACAAGCGCAGACGTTGGACGGCGGTTCCCACTTGTTGCCCCACGGCCTCTACGAGCTTGACTTCCTCTGCCGACCATCTGCGAGGCCGAGTAGCGGCAACGGCCAGCGCGCCCAGATATTCATCCCCGGCCAGCAGAGGGATGGTGATGGAGGCGTGAATCCCATGATGCGTCATAATCGGCCCGACGGATGCCAATGTCTCTTCAGGCGTCTGCCAGTCCTCCACGACCTGCGGTCCAGATATTGTGATCTGTGTCGCGCGTATCTCCTGTCCCACCGCGGCGGCCAATTCTGACGGAAATCCGCGCGTGACCCACAGATATGCCTGTCCGCCTGGCCGTTCGACCAGCCAGATGGCTCCCATCTCCGTTTTGAGGGCACGCATGGTGTGATCCAATACATGTTGCAGAAAGTCTTTCAGCTCCGTTGCAGCGTTCGCCTCGGCGATGACAGCGTTAAGGGCCTCCAGACGCGTCGCCCAGCGTCGAACCTCATCCTCCATCTGAACTCGCTCGGTGACGTCCAGTAGCGTGCCGATGATGGCCGGTCGCCTCTGGTACTCTACCCGGCGTCCCAATACCTCGCAATGGATGA
Source organism: Caldilineae bacterium (assembly GCA_011176545.1). Lineage (GTDB taxonomy): Bacteria > Chloroflexota > Anaerolineae > DUEN01 > DUEN01 > DUEN01. Next base: position 32,070 of record DUEN01000005.1, read on the forward strand.
TGCGGCCGTCCTTCCGCAGCCCACGGAAGGTATATCGGATCGCCTCCTGCTCCCCTCGTAGCCGCAGGGCAATGTTCCGCTCGACCAGTAGCCGATCGTCCGGATGCGTCAGGTCAAGAGGGCCTAATTTATCGATGATCTCCTCTGGCGCGTATCCGAAGATGCGAGCCAACGCCGGGTTCACATACCGCAGTTTATCATCCTGGATGATGTACACGCCGGCGAGAGCCTCCTCGGTCACCATGCGGAAGCGTGCCTCGGCCTCCTGCAACTTCTTCTGTGCCTTGGCCAGCGAATCGAGCATGTCATTGATCGCATTGGCCAGGGCCTTCAGCTCATCCTGTCCGGACATCTCGATTCGCAAGGAAAGATCTCCCGTGGAGCCGATCTCCCGCACGGCCGTAGCCAGGCGCTCCAGGCGTCGCAGGATCATCTTATCCAGACCCCAGAGGTCTAGGCCGATGAACACAGCCGTGAGGAGGAACAAGGACAGGGTCAGCTGATAGAGGAGCCTCACACCCTGTTGATACACCGTTCTCGACATCTCTGCCTTCAGCACTGCGGCCGGGGCTCCATAGATGTCGGTGAGCAGCGCGTAGCCGACAAGGGTTTCACCGTCGAGAGGCTGAACCAGTATCGGGATCTCCTCGGAGAGTGCCTCACGAGCGGAGCGCACATCAGCAGGCGCCTGTGTGGCATCATACGGCCACAGGAAGAGAGGCAAACGGGTCAACTGAGCCAGGCGTTCCACCTCGCCTTCATCTAAGTATCGTCCCATGATGAGCGCGCCCCGGACAGGGCCCTTCTCCTCGCTGGTGAGGATCGGGTGAGAAGCGATGAGCATCAAGCCTTCCGGGAGGGAGAGGATCCCCGCAATGTGACTCTCGGGCTCTGGATGCCGCACGAGAGGGGCATTGGGAGCAAAATGGGAGCGAAGCTCTTCCGATATAGGCAGCGGCTTGCCCTGGCGCCAGTCGAAGGCTTGGCCGTACACGATCCGGCCAGACGTATCAATGAAAACCATCAGGTTCAGGCGCAGGCCGATGTACGTCTCATCGACCAAATTCGAATCGATGTACGTTTGGTTGTGGTCCTGGATAAACGCGTAAGTATCATCCCAGCTTGCCCAGTCTACAACAATGGCGTCCAGAGTCTCGATTTCATGGGACAGGAGGTCCAGCGTTCGCTTCAGTTCTCGCTGGGCGAGATCATTTTCTAACCGGGCAAATCCCGGCAGCACAGCAACCCGCAACGCTACAAACAGCACCGCGATCAAGGACGCCCCGATGAGCAGACGCAAGAGGAAAGCCTTACGGCGCAGAGACATACTGGATCCCTCCAGCCCATTTGAATCGAGTACTTAATAGCAATTGTAATGGCCCAACATGTTGGAGCAAATAGGAACTAGGTCTGACTGGGGTTCAGACTCGGCCAGGCCCTCTAGACGAAATCGCTTGCAGATGTCGCATTGACGGCATTTCTTTACGTTTCCGTCTCCAGCTAGTTCTGCACTCAATCGTGCTCGTTGGCAGAGGCACCATATTATGCGGTGAGAGCATACTGGCCACAGGATTTTCAGCTTGCCTCCAGTCTATTTCCGGAACTGTTACGCGTGCCCATGGGTTTGCGACAGCCGGTATCTGATGGCATAATGTCCATAAACGATGGTAAGTAGGATCGCGCCATCGTGGCGGAATCAGGGGGTAGCCTGGCGAGATCCGATGCCTGCGGGCTGTGGAAGCTCGATGGTGAGCCCCAAGGGAGCAATGTAGACCCCGCGCCCGTTTCCCCTCGCTTGTGAGTGAGATATCTTGTATTTGCCCTTCAGGATGGCCTCTTCCGTGAGTTGTAAAGTGTGGTTCCCATAAGTCCTTGATGTTCGGTCGTCATGGGCGATCGCTGATCGCATCTTTGTCCCCGTTCTCTACCAGACTCATGAGGAGGAGAGATCATGAAAAAGCTCGTTTGGGTGATGAGCATCCTGATCGTGACATCGGTCCTGATCTCCGCCTGTGCCGTGCCCGCGGCCACCCCGGTCGTCGAGACCAAGATCGTGGAAAAGGTGGTCACCCCCACGCCTCCGTCCAAGAGGGGTGGGACCTTCGTCACCAGCATCAACGGCGACCCCACATCTTTGAACGGTATCCTGGCCAATGATGGCGCCTCGCTGAATGTGATCGGTCTCAACCAGAACCCCTTAATCCTAGGAGGGGAGAACTGGGGCACCATCGTGGCCGGCGACCTGTCCGAGTCCTGGGAGGTCTCGGAGGACGGCCTGGAGTGGACTTTCCACCTGCGCCGGGACGTCAAGTGGCATGATGGCTACCCCTTCACCGCGGATGACGTCCTGTTCACCTTCCACGCCCTTCAGGATCCCAACGTGCAGGCTGCCAGCTTCCGGGAGCGATTCTTCGATGGTGGGGAGCCCATCCGGTTTGAGAAAGTGGACGACTACACGGTGAAGGCCTTCCTCAAGCGACCTATCGCCTCCTTCGCCACCAATATCACCGTGCCCATCATCCCCAAGCACGTCCTGGAAGGCCAGGACATCAACACCGCCGAGTTCAACCGGAAGCCCATCGGCACGGGCCCCTTCAAGGTCGTCGAGTGGCGCGCGGGAGAGTCAGTGATCCTGGAGGCCAATCCTGATTTCTACCGAGGCGCGCCATACCTGGATCGTTGGGTCATGCGCATCCTCCCCAGCTCCGACGCCGCCCTGGTAGCGCTGCAGACGGGCGAGATCGACTTCGGTGAGATCTCCGGCAAGGACGTCCCCAAGTTCCTCAATAACCCCGATTTTAGGATCTTCACCCGGCCTCGGGACTTGTGCGACGTCATCCTCTTCAACAACGCCCATCCCTTCTTCCAGGATAAGCGTGTGAAGCAGGCGCTGATGTATGCCCTGGATCGTCAGGCGTTGTTGGATACGGCAATGCTCGGATATGGTACTCTGGCCGATTCGCCCTTCAACCAGCCGGTGTTCGTCTATCAGGAGGGCGATCTGCCTCAGTACGAGTTCAACCCGGACAAAGCCCGGGAGCTGCTCAAGGAGGCCGGTTGGGAGGATACCGATGGCGACGGCATCCTGGATAAGGATGGCGAGCCGTTCAAGATCGAGCTGGGCGTGTTCACCGTCGCCGCGATCCACCAGCGGATAGCGCCCCTAGTTCAGGCCTGGTGGCAGGACATCGGCCTGGACGTCACCATCAAGAACGTGGATGTCGCCTCGTTCTTCCAGGCGGCCTACAAGCCCGATATCGAGAAGCCCTTCGACGTGCAGTTCACGGTCTGGGGCCTCTTCGGATCGGACCCCGATCACTATGCCGCCTTCTATGCCCCGGAGCGGCAGGAGCTGAGCTTCATCAACTTCTACAACGAGGAGATCAAGCAGCTCTTCGATGAGGGGCGGGTGACGCTCGATCTGGAAGCACGGAAGCAGATCTACGAGAAGGTGGAACGGCTGCTCTGGGATGAGCTGCCCGTCCTGCCGCTGTTCTATCGCCAGACGATTTACGTCGTCAACAACCGGGTCAACATCGACGAGGCGGAGCTGGATCCCAGCCGACTGCCTCCGTTCCGGTACCCAGAGAAGATCTATATTCAGAAGAAGTGAGAGTGAGGCGAGGTATCGCCTTCACCGTGTCCCTGCCCAGGTCATCCTTGAGGACAAAGGGACGAACCCGTTTCCCTTCGTACGGGCGAGGCAGTGCCTCGCCCGTACGCCTGTGTCTCGGCCTGATCCCTTTGATGAGGTAGAGGCCAGGTTGCCTGGCCTCTGCCTCAATGCTGAAGACTGACTTCCATGGCTTCGTCCGCGGTATATTCCCGGGCGAGGTCATTGAACAAAAGGTTGTCCAATAGCGAGTTGGGGAGGCCCTGTATGGGACGATACATCATCCGTCGCCTGGTGCAGATGATCCCTCTCCTGTTCGCCATCTCGGTCTTATCCTTCCTGATTATGCATTTAGCGCCGGGCGATCCCACGGCCATGTACATCGACCCGACGAAGGGAGCTGGCAGTAACCCCGAGGCGCTGCAGCGGCTCAGGCGTCAGCTCGGGCTGGACCAGCCGCTCTATATCCAGTATTGGAAGTGGTTGACCAACACCCTGCGGGGTAACTGGGGATATTCCTTCATCAACAGGCAACCGGTGTTGGATAACATCATGGCCCGCCTGCCGAACACTATCCTCCTGAGCGGGGTGGCCATGACTATGGCCTTGCTGGCGGCCATCCCCATCGGCATCCTCTCTGCCTTTAAGCAGTACAGCGTATTTGATTACACGGTCACCGCCTTGGCCTTCTTCGGCATCTCCGTGCCTCCCTTCTGGCTCGCGCTCGTGCTCATGCAGGTGTTCGCCAACCACCTGGGATGGCTGCCGGCCGTGGGCATGCGCTCGGTCCGAGAGCAGTTCAGCGGCTGGCCGGCCGTCGTGGATGTCATCAAGCATCTGATCCTGCCCGCCACGGTGCTGGCGATGCCCTCGTTGGCCAGCTGGATGCGCTACATGCGTTCCAGCCTGCTGGAGGTCATCGGGGCGGAGTACATCCGAACCGCTCGGGCTAAAGGGCTCAGGGAACGGACGGTGATCCTGCGTCATGCCCTTCGGAACGCGTTGATCCCCTTGATCACCTTGCTGGGCCTTTCCTTGCCCGTGTTGGTAGGGGGCGCCTTCATCATCGAGACGGTCTTCGGCTGGCCGGGCATGGGCCGGCTGGGAGTAAACGCCATCCTGGCCCGGGATTATCCCCTCATCATGGGCGTGACGATGATGTCCTCCGTGCTGGTGATTCTAGGAAACCTGCTGGCCGATATCGTCTACGCGTGGGTTGACCCGAGAATCCGGTATCAGTAGGGAGGAACGATGGTCCCTAGCGCTCGGAAGGCGATCTTCGCTGAGGATCGGCAGGGCATACGAAAGCCAGAAAGCCAGTTTATCATGGTCTGGCGCCAGTTTCGCCGTCACAGGCTGGCCCTGGTCAGCGCCTTCGTCCTGCTCACCCTGTTTCTGGTCGCCATCCTGGCCGATGTTATCGCCCCCTATGATCCCAATGAGGTCAATCCGCAACTGGCGCGAGGTTATCCCCAGCCGCCCAGCGCCCAGCATTGGCTGGGGACCGATGAGCTGGGGCGGGATTATTTATCACGGGCGATCTCGGGGGCGCGCGTCTCCCTCTCCGTTGGATTCGTGGCCGTCGGCATCTCCATCATCATCGGCGTCGTCCTCGGATCGCTGGCCGGTTACATCGGCGGTCGCGTGGACAACCTGATCATGCGCGTGGTGGACGTCTTCCTCTCGGTCCCGGCGTTCTTCCTGATCCTGACGGTCAACGCCTACCTGCCGCCCAGCATCTACAACGTGATGGTCGTCATCGGCCTGTTCAGTTGGATGGGGGTCGCCCGGCTGGTGCGGGGGCAGTTCCTTGCTCTCAAGGAGACAGAGTTCTTCATGGCGGCTCGGGCGGTGGGCGTTCCTGGCTGGCGGCTGATCACCCGTCACTTGCTGCCCAACAGTATGGCGCCGGTCATCGTGGCGGCCACGCTGGCCATCCCTTCGGCGATCCTCACCGAGTCGGCGTTGAGCTTCCTGGGGCTGGGTGTGCAGCCACCGCAAGCGAGTTGGGGCAGTATGCTGGAGAGCGCTCAGATATGGCTGACCGAGGCATGGTGGATGTGGGTGCCGCCGGGCGTGTTGATCTCCATCACTGTGCTGGCGTTCAACTTCGTGGGCGATGGCCTGCGCGACGCGCTGGATCCATCCCTGCGTCGGTAAGTATGAGACGAGATGGAGACCACCAAGTCTCGTAGAGACGCACGGCTGTGCGCCCTTACGATCAAGATCGTGTTACCTATCTCGGTATGAGCTATGCTTTGGATGAGGAGATCGATGAGCGTAGAGGCTATCTTGCTGGGCGTCGCCCAGGATGGTGGCGTGCCCCATACAGGCTGTGATTGCGCTCGCTGCCGTCGGGCTTGGGAGGACCCGAGCTTCCGCCAGTGGGCGGTCTGCCTGGGTTTGGTGGATCGCGATCGTCATCAGAGCTGGCTGATCGACGCCACACCCCATTTTCCCGAACAACTCCATACCTTGCGCGAGTTCGCCCCCGATTGTCCCCTGGCCGGGATCCTGCTGACCCATGCGCATATCGGACACTATGCCGGCCTGATCCATCTGGGCCGTGAGGTCATGGGCGTGGAGGAGATGCCGGTCTATGCCACGTCGCGGATGGCCGACTTCCTGCGGGATAATGGCCCCTGGTCTCTGCTGGTCACGCTGCGCAATATCGATCTCCGGATTCTCACGCCCGAGGTGGAGACCGCGCTCAGCCCGGACCTCCATGTGACGCCTTATTGCGTGCCTCACAGAGATGAACTGAGCGACACGATAGCCTTCGTGGTGCGTGGGCCATCTCGACAGCTGTTCTACTGTCCCGATATCGACTCGTGGGGCCGGTGGAATTATGACCTGCGAGAATTCCTAACGGGGATAGACATCGCCCTATTGGATGCCACCTTTTTCAGCGCGGACGAGCTCCCGGGCGCCGATATGAGAGTGGTCCCGCATCCGCCGGTCGTTGAAACCGTCGAGCGGCTGGCCGGGATCGACTGCGACGTGTGGCTGATCCATCTTAATCACACGAATCCCCTGTTGGGCCCCGGGCGGGAGCGGGATTGGGTGGAGGAACGGGGCTTTCGCGTAGGAGCCGCCGGAGAGCGGTGGGCTTTGGGATGAAGCCCGCAGATAGGCACAAGTCCGATAGTCCACATCCTGTTTCCGGCACATACCTCGCGGTGAGGCTAACGTGGTATAATGCGAGCCGGCTCGCGCTCGCTTGAAGCTCATCGATGTACGCTATAGATGACGATCTAGCTCGCTAGATCGGTACAATCTGCTCATACGGGAGGAAGCCATGCCTCGTTACCTCATGGCCCTGGACCAGGGTACGACGTCGTCCCGTGCCATCATCTTCGACGAGCACGGTCGGATCGTCTCCGTTGCTCAGAAGGAATTCCCTCAGCTCTACCCGCGACCCGGCTGGGTCGAACATGATCCGGAGGCGATCTGGGACAGCCAGATCGCGGTGGCGCGAGAGGCGCTGGACCGGGCGGACCTGCAGGCTCGCGATTTGGCCGGCATCGGCATCACGAACCAGCGGGAGACCACCATCATCTGGGACCGCGAGACCGGCAAGCCCATCCATAACGCCATCGTGTGGCAGTGCCGCCGCACCGCCGCCATGTGCGATGACCTGCGCGCCCGAGGGCTGGCGGACGCCATCCGGCAGAAGACCGGGTTGGTGGTGGATGCCTACTTCTCCGGCACCAAGATCGCCTGGTTATTGGACAACGTGCCGGGCGCCCGGGAGCGGGCCGAGCGCGGCGATCTGGCCTTCGGCACGGTGGACACCTTCCTCATCTGGCGGCTGACGGGCGGCCGGGTACACGCCACGGATTACTCCAACGCCAGCCGGACCATGATCTTCAATATCCACTCCCTGGATTGGGACGATGATCTGCTGCGGGAGCTGCGCATCCCCCGAGCCATACTCCCGGAGGTGCGTCCCAGCTCAGGGATGTTCGGCGAGAGCGCGCCGGATGTGTTCGGCGCGGCGGTCCCCATCGCGGGCGTCGCGGGCGACCAGCAGGCGGCCACCTTCGGGCAGGCGTGCTTCACGCCGGGCATGGCCAAGAACACCTACGGCACCGGCTGCTTCATGTTGCTCAACACTGGCAAGCAGGCGGTGCCTTCCCGGCGCGGGCTGCTGACGACCATCGCATGGGGGCTGGGTGAGGGCGTTACATACGCCCTGGAGGGCTCCATCTTCATCGCCGGGGCCGCGGTGCAGTGGCTGCGAGACGGACTGGGGATCATCGCTACCGCGGCGGAGACAGAGGAGCTGGCCGGATCCGTGTCAGATACTGGCGGCGTGTACTTCGTGCCCGCTTTCGTCGGGCTGGGCGCTCCTTACTGGGATCCGTATGCTCGCGGCGTGATCGTGGGGCTGACGCGAGGGACGACCAGGGCACACCTGGTCCGGGCTACATTGGAGGCCATCTGCTATCAGACGCGAGACGTAGTGGACGCCATGGTGGCGGACGCCGGGATCTCCTTACAGGCGCTGAGGGTGGACGGCGGCGCCGTGGCCAACAACCTCCTATGTCAGCTTCAGGCCGACCTGCTGGGCGTCCCGGTGCAACGTCCGGTAGTGACCGAGACCACCGCCCTGGGCGCGGCCTATCTGGCCGGGCTGGCCGTGGGCGTCTGGAGCGGACAGGATGAGATCGCCGCGCAGTGGCAGGTGGATCGGGAGTTCAGCCCCGGCATGTCGGCCGCCGAGCGCGATCGGCTGTACGCCGGATGGCAGCGGGCCGTGGAACGGGCCCGAGGATGGGCGGAGGCGTCGGAGGCGTGATGGCCCCATGTCGTCGAGCGTGAGCCTCTCCAAAGAACGGCCTCTGGACGTCACCGGGCGCGGGCTTCGCACGGTTCGCGCCCTGTACTTCTTCGTCTTCGCCGCCGTGGGGGTCATCTTCCCCTATCTCAACGTATACTACCGTAGCATCGGCCTGAGCGGCACGCAGATCGGGCTGATCGGCTCCCTGCCACCTTTGACGGGGATGATCGCTGGACCGTTATGGGGCATGTTGAGCGATCGGCTGGGCGCGACGCGATGGCTGGTCGTGCTGGCCGCGATCGGCTCGATGATCGCCGTGTTCGGGTTGTCCCTGGCGCGCCAGTTCATCTGGCTGCTCCCCCTCACGGCCGCGTATGCCTTCTTCAGTAACCCCATCATGCCGCTGTTGGATAGCACCACCCTGGAATTGTTAGAAGGGCACAGAGAACGCTACGGTCGTCAACGGCTATGGGGATCTATGGGATTCGTGATCACCTCGTGGGTGTTCGGTAATGTGTTGGAGCGGGTCGGGCTCCACTGGCTGTTCGCGGGCTATATCGCCCTCATGCTGGGGGTGCTGATCGCGGCCTTGTGGCTGCCGGATCGCCGCTCCCGCCTGCGGAGCCCGTTGCGGAGTGGGCTCGCCCAACTGATCCGTCAGCGGACCTGGATGCTCTTCTCCATCAGCCTCATCGTGTTGGGGCTGGCCAACAGCGGCATGCATAGCTTCCTCAACATCTACATCAAGGAGAGCGGCGGCAGCGAGGGGCTCATCGGCGCGGTGTGGGGCATCTCCGCGCTGACGGAGTTACCGGTGATGTTCCTGGCCGCGCCGATCATCGCCCGGATCGGCACCCGGCACACCCTCGCCATCGCCTACGCCCTGTACGCGGTGCGATGGTTATTGTACGGCATCATGCCGACGCCTCAGTGGGCCGCCCCCATCAGCCTGCTCCATGGCGTCACGTTCGGGGCTTTGTGGGTGGCGGGCGTAGCCTACGCGGATGCCCTGGCTCCTGAGGGCCTGAAGGCCACCGCTCAGGGGCTCTTCTCAGCCACCTTTTTCAGCGTCTCCAGCGTGATCGGGACGCCGATCAGCGGCTTTCTCTTCGATCGTATTGGTCCGGCGGCCTTGTTCCAGATCTATGCCGTGTTGGGCATCATCGCCCTGGGGATCCTGTGGTTGGGATCCAGAGAGCCGAAGCAGGTATGCACCGCCTTAATCGGTGAAGGGTCATTGACACGGCGATGATGCTATGATAAATTATAAATAGTTGCTGTTCTCATAGCCACAAGCGCGGAGCGCTGACGACGGCTCTCCTCTGATCGAGCTGATGCAGGCTCACCTCCTGTCGATGGGATAGCCAGGCCATACCGTCCCGCGGCCAAAGTCGTATTTGGCCGTGGGACATCCTCCGATTCCCATGGGACGCTCATCGTCGTCGCTTTTTCCCCTACAGGTGCTTATATACGTCTCCCATGGTGATGGATGAAATCGCTTTGTCCGCCTGGCATCCATGGGTTTTTCATCCGCTTTGCCATTTGAGGCGGACGTCATATGAATGCATCTGTACTGCCTATCAAACAGGACAGCCAGGAGGTCATCATGGTCCAGACGATGCCACGGGAGCCGCTGGATCGCAAGGCTCGTATGAAGATCCCCCATCAGCCGGTGCCGATGCAGCCGCCGGAGCAGCGCATCCATAATTTCGAAGAGGTCTGCCTGGGATACGACGCCCAGACCGCGATGATCGAGGCCATGCGATGTCTGAGGTGTCCCCAGCCTAAGTGCAGCCAGGCGTGTCCGCTACATAACGATATCCCGCGAGCGATGAAGTTCATCGCCGAGGGGGATTTTCTGGCCGCCGCGGCGGTGTATGAGGAGACCAGTAATCTTCCTCAGATCTGCGGCCGGGTATGTCCCCAGGAGCGGTTATGCGAGGGGGCCTGCGTAAGAAGCAAGCGCGAGGAGCCCGTCGCCCTGGGGAAGCTGGAGGCTTTCGTCTCCGATTACAAACGGGAGCATGGGACGTTCACCTTCACGCCGCCTCCGCCTACCGGCAGGAAGGTCGCGGTGATCGGATCCGGGCCGGCCGGCCTCAGCGCCGCGGATGAGCTGGTCAAACGTGGACATGCCGTGACGATCTTCGAGAGATGGCCGTATCCGGGCGGGCTGCTCGTGTATGGCATCCCTCGCTTTAAATTGCCCCTGCGCGTGGTCGAGGCTAAGATCGAGGAACTGAAACAGAAGGGCGTCCAGTTCCGTTGCAACACGTGTGTAGGCAAGGATATGCCCTTTGAGGAGCTCCTCGAAAACTTCGACGCCGTGTTCATCGCCGTGGGGGCGAACTACCCTGTGCCTTTGAAGGTCCCAGGCGCCGATCTCAAAGGGATTTACACGGCCAACGACTGGCTGGTGCGCTCCCATGTCCCGCCGGAGTTACGCCCGGAGACATTGCGTACGCCGCTTGAGGTAGGAAAGCATGTGGCCGTCATCGGCGGCGGAGACACGGCGATGGATTGCGCCCGCACCGCGTTGCGTTTGGGCTGTGAGACGTCCACGATCTACTATCGGCGCACCGAGGTCGAGATGCCAGGAAACAAGCGCGAGCGCGCTCTGGCCGCGGAGGAGGGAGTGCGGTTTGAATATCTGGTCGCTCCTGTGCGGTTCATCGGCAATGATGAGGGACATGTTAAGGCTATGGAGTTGATCCGTATGGAGCTGGGGGAGCCGGACGAGTCAGGGCGGCGTCGCCCCATCCCCATCGAGGGCTCGGAGTTCACCGTTCCGATAGATACGGTCGTGCTGGCGCTGGGGTATTGGCCTGAGCCGATGTGGGAGGAGTTGGGCAAGAAGTTGGGGTTGGAGACGCATGACTGGGGCCTGTTGACCGTGGACCCGGAGACAGGGGCCACGTCACTGCCGGGCGTCTTCGCTGGCGGCGATGCGGTCGTCGGCCCCGATCTGGTGAGCACCGCGATGGCGTCGGCCCGCCGGGCGGCGGTCGCCATCGATCAGTATCTGGCGGAGAAGGCATCTGTCGCGGCGTAGCCTATAAAGGAGGGTGTCTTTCGTGACCTAGTAGCGTAGCGGCCCTGCTTGCTGAGCTGCTACATCTGTATGCTCCCCGAAAATGGAGCCTGAGCCAGGCCCTGAGAGGACATTGGCCTCGGGGCCTGGCTTTCTTTTGAGGTCGAGCACTCAGGTGTCCAGATCAGGAGAATGAAAAGTTGGCCCCACAGGGCACGACATCGTGTCGTGCCCCACCTCTACAATTGAGTCCCCTTCTCCTGGCGGGCAAGGGGAGGTCTCAGTATAATACCCTTTGCGGCTATGGAGGACTGTGTTCACCGAGGTCAAGGGCTAAGGATCCCCCAGATGATGGTTAAGTGGAATCGGCGTGATTGGCTCATCCTGTTGTTGGTTACCATCCTGGCAGCCTCCCTGCGGTTCTATAAGCTGGGTGTTGTCCCCCCTGGCTTCCAGTTCGACGAGGCCTTCAACGCCCTCGATGCTTTGAGGGTCCTGAAAGGGGAACGGCCCCTCTTTCTGCCGGATAACTATGGGCGTGAGGTATTGTATACCTATTACCAGGCCGCGTTGGCGGCCCTCTTCGGCCTGAACCTTTACACCTTACGTCTGGCCTCGGCCCTGGCGGGCATCCTGACCGTCCCCATCTCCTATCTCCTGCTGCGGATGATGTTGCGCCAGGATGCCCGGCGTGTGGCGGCGTTCACCAGCTTCGCTCTCGCCATCAGCTTCTGGCACCTGCATTTTAGCCATTATGGCATCCGCGTTATCCTTATGCCGCTCATCTTCAGCGGCGTCTGTGGGTTCTTTTGGCTGGCCACATATAAGGGAAAGATGTGGGCTTATCTGATCAGTGGCCTCTTTGTGGGGCTCAGCGTGTGGAATCATCCTACCGGTCGGATCATACCTTTCGTGTTGATCGGGTATACGCTTTGGCTCCTGGCCCGCCATCGCGATAAGCCCGTGAAGCATAAGATCCGCCTGATCCTCGGCTTGGGGTTGACCGGAGGGGTCGCCCTTCTGATCTTTTTGCCTCTCGGGCTCTATTTCTATCATCACCCCGCGCTTTTCACCTCTCACGTCAGCGCCGTTTCCGTCTTCGATGAGGATATCAGTGGTGGCAGGCCGTTGCTGGCTTTGCTCCGTAACATTGTGCGAGTGGTGGGGATGTTCAGCGTCCGCGGCGATGCGGAGTGGATCCATAACCTGGCCGGCCGCCCCGTCTTCGATCCCCTGATGTCGATCTCCTTCTGGCTGGGCGTATACCTATGGGCGCGGCGCATCGTGAGAGGGGATAATCCCGATCGCGATGCACTCGTCTTGTTGGCGTTGTGGAGCGGGGTGATGTTGCTCCCGTCCGTCTTCAGTGACGCTGCCCCTAACTTCTCTCGCACGCTGCCGGCCTTGCCCGCCCTCTTCGTCGCGGTCGGCCTGGGGCTCAACGCGCTCATGGGGCTGGACCGATATCGCCGTCCTCTGGTGAGTGGGATCGTCGCAGTGATCCTGTTCGTCAGCTTAGGGCTCAACGCGCGTGACTATTTCATACGCTTCCCGCGATCCCCGGAGACTTACTACGCCTATGATGTCGATAAACTGGACGCCTGGGCTTACCTGGAGCCGCTCACGGCGGATTATCAGGTTTATCTCTCCAAGCTCTGGGCGGAACACGGGACCATCCGCTACCTGACGCGCAAAAGTGACGTGAAGCCACTGGGGCTTGACAACTTCGTGGATACGGTGGTGCTCCCGCCGGCCGGCCGAGGGGCGGTCTATGCCTTCCCCGCTGAGCAGGTAGCCTACGCGGAGCGTCTCGCCCAGATTTGGCGCGGGCAGGCCACGTTGGAACGAGTGATGGATGCCCAGGGACAACCGTTGCTGGCCGTCGTCATCGTGCAGCCGGAGGCTCTGGCGGATTGGCCGCCTACCCTCAAGCCGTCCGTCTCGCTGGAGGCCAGGTTCCAGGAAGGCCCGTCCCTGGTAGGGATGTATGGGGCCATGGAGGCGGGAGAGATTGTGCTCTTCTGGCGGGCGGATCAACGGATGCGCCGCAGCCTCACCGCGTTTATACACTTGCTTGACAGAGACCGGCGGCGGGTGGGACAGGTGGACAAGCTACCTGGGAACGGAGGATATCCAACGACGCGCTGGTCCCCAGGTGAGCGCGTGATCGAACGATACCGGCCGCAGGTGGATCCCTGCGCGGGCGGGGAGGAAGTTTATGTAACGGTGGGATGGTACGATTTAGCCGCCGGCGTTGAGCGCATCCCTCGAGTGGACGCGCCCGGTGATTCGGTGATGGCCGGCCGCCTCCTCCTCCCTGTGCGCTCCTATCCTGTGGACGCCTTGACGCCCCCCCTATCTCATCGACCAGCAGATTCGGGAGGGGCTGATTCTGTGGGGTTATGACCTCGGCTTTGACGGTGAGTTGCAGCCCGGCTCACCGATCCGTCTGGACCTCTACTGGCGCGGCGAGCGAGAGGCAGCGAATGAGGAGCTGGCGATTTTGCTGGAGGGCGATGAAAAAACCTCTTCCCAGACGCTCGTATTATGGGAGGGCCCACTTGCGCCCTCATCTCATCTGTACTGGAAGCCCGACGAGGCCTTCTGTCGTCGGCTGCGGATGCGTCTCCCCATGGATATCTCCCCGGGCCAGTACAGGCTGCTGGTAAGGGTCTCTGACGTGACCTTGCCCCTCAGGGAACTGACCTTGGGGCCCTCCACCCGTCGTTTCGACGTGCCTCCCGTCTCCCGCGAGGTCGATGCCATGTTAGGGGAGTGGGTGCGGCTTGTGGGGTTCGATGTGACCTCGGGGGTAGAGCCGGGTCGCCCGTTGACGGTGACGCTCGTATGGCAGACTATCGCCACAACGCCGCATAGCTATACGGCGTTCGTGCACCTGTTGGATGAGACAGGACGCATCGTCGCTCAATCGGATGCCATCCCGGCCGGCGGTTATGCCACGCATCGATGGGTACCTGGCGAGGTGGTCGTGGATCCGCATCCCCTGACCCCATCTCCCGAAGCCGGGGATCTCCTGAGCGGTCCGGAGCGCACATACCGCCTGGTCGCGGGGCTCTATGACCCTGTGACCGGCCGCCGAGTGCCCGCCTGGGATGCGCGGCAAGAGCCTATCCCGGACGGCGCCGTCCCCCTCGGGGAGATCACGCTACCCTGATCGAGCGCGAAAGGGGCGACCGGCCGGTCGCCCCTACATTCGTACTTGGAATAGGCAACATCCCGCTTCCTTAAAGGCGTGTTTTGCAGGGGAACACGGCCATGCGCCCCTACAAACGCCCGTTCTGATAGGACGAGGCATGTCTCGCCTCTACATGTGTCGTGTATGCCGATATGAGCGGCAAGCATTCCTCAGCTGAGGCCAGCGGCGGTTGAAAACGCGCCGCCTGGATGGCTCCGGTACCCTTCATCCCTCAGCGGATGGTTCGGCTTCTCCCTCCTCTTCCGGCTTAAACTTGATCAACACTGTCCACAGGCCGCGTTGGACCGTTTCGTCCTTCTGATTGAGGATGACCACCTTGAAGGTAACGTAGCCCCCGCCTAGGCGGCGCATGGGGCGCTTCTCCTGCACAGTGGCGCGCACGCGAATCGTGTCACCGATGCGAATCGGGGCGCGAAACTGCCAGTTCTCGATCTTCATGAAGGCGATAACGGTGTCCTCCATGAACCCTAGCCGCACAGCCAGGCCGGAGGCCACCGAGAGCCCCAGCAGCCCATGCGCGATGCGCTCGCCGAAAGGGGTCTGACGCGCGTACTCCGCGTCGGTATGGATCTGGTTCCAATCCCCCGTGAGCGCGGCGAAGGCGACGATATCGGCCTCCGTGATCGTGCGGCCGGGGCTGGTCACCTCATCGCCGATGGCGAACTCTTCAAAGTACAGTCCTCGACGTCGGGTCAGACGTAAAGTCTCGCTCATGATACACCTCACGACGGCATGTGCTATGGCGATAGAAGTTCTGCGATATCCACCGGACCGCCGCGACGGGACGAGGCGATCGCGGCGCGGCTCATGGCGAAGCTCAACAGGTTGTCCTCAATCCACGTGATGGGTTGACGGTCTTCCACCAGGGCCTTCCCCATCTCGTACAGCGAATAGGCCAGGCCGGTATATGGCATCTCCGGGATAGGCAGGGGGATCTCCTCTAACTCGACCTCGTGTCCCTGATCCTCTTTCACGTATCGGACGAGCACAGGATCCGACTCTCCATCCCAGTGGATGGCCGCCTGGCTGCCCACGAACCGGCTCTCCCCAGGCCAGGAGGTCGGACGGCCGCGCGCCGCCCAGCATCCGAAGTAATTCACCTCAACCCCGCCGGTCATCTCAAAGAGCACGGAAGCGGCCGCTCGGCCTCGATACCAGCTCCATGAGGGGTTGAACGAGCGGGCAACGACGCGGACGGGCTCCCGACCCGTGATGTAGCGTATAAGGTCGAAGTGATGGATGGCCATGTCGGCCAGGAGCACATCCTCCATCTCCTCACGCCAGCCGCCGAAGTGGGACGGGCGCTGGAAGTCCCAGTGGATGTATCCCAGGTCGCCGATCTGGCCTCCGGCGATGGCGTTGCGGATCGCTTGGACCGATGGATGCCAGCGGTAATTCTGACTGACCATGAACTTCCGGTCGGGATGCTCCCGGCAGAGTTGACGGATCCGCAACGCATCCTCCATGGTGTCCGCCAGGGGCTTCTCGCAGATCACATGGAGCCTCAGCTCGAACGCCTGGCGAACAAGAGGGAGGTGGAGATGGTTAGGCACGGCGATGATTGCTATGTCGGCCTGAGTACGTTCTCGCGCCAGGGCCAAGTCCTGGAAACGTCGCTCCTGGGGAATACCCAACTCCTGGCCGACGCGGGCTAGGACCCCAGCGTCGATATCTACCAACCCGGCCAGCTCAAACCCGGACACGGATGGGACGACTTGAGCCCATCCGCAGCCGATGCCGCCCACTCCGACGACCAAAACCCGGTGGACATCCGAGCTCATGAGCTCAACTCCTCCAAATATCCTCGGATCAGCGTCACGAAGCGCTCCAGCGCGACCTCGGTATCCGGCAACTCAGGATGCCAGGTCTTCTCCCATTCCAGGCACCAGCTCCCCTGATAGCCATCGGCGATGAGCAGCTGCATGATCTCCTTGATCGGAACGTCGCCATCGCCGGGCAGACACAGTTCGTGTCCCCCTGGTCCCTTCTCGGGGCGCAGATGACCGTCCTTAAGGTGGGTATGATAGACACGCCCTTGCAGGTGCTGGCAAGTCTCCTGGGGGGACTCGCCGAAGCGGAAGGGATGCATGATATCCCAGAGGGCGCCCACGGCCGGATGGTTCACCCGATTCAGGACGTCGCCGGTCACGGCGCCCAGGGAGAACGCGTCGTGGGTTTCCAGGACGATCTTGACATCCGCCTGGGCCGCGTATTCGCCGGCCTGACGCAGGGCATCGGCCATGGTGTCAAACAGCGCCTCTCGATCCGCATCCTCGGGATACTGACCGCCGAAGGTGCGGATGACCGGAGCCCCGACATCGACGGCCAAGTCCACATATCGCTTGATCGTATCCACCTGCCCCTGCAGCGCATCGGGATCTACTTGAGCAAACCGGGTATAGGCGGTGATGGCCACGATCTGCAGGCCCGCGTCCTCAAAGCGGTGCCGCACATCCCGGCGCTCAATCGGCGTGAACTCCGGCGAGATGTGTTGCCGATCGGCGCCTCGCAATTCGACGCCATCATACCCGTACTTCCGGGCGGCCCGAATGACCTCCTGGATCGTCCAATCTGGACAGGCTAGCGTGCCGAAGCTGATCGTCATATGCCTCCTCCATGCAAAGAGATGCAGGAGCAAGATATACCCTCGCCCCATTTGTATTCCGCTCATATTTGTAGGGGCACACGGCCGTGCGCCCCTACAAATCATCCAAAGTAAGACGTCGCCTCGTCTCTGTAATGTGTCGTGTATACCAAATATGAGCACTGTATTTTCACGAGATGAGCGCGTAACGGCCGAGGAGCCGTGACCCCTCGGCCGCCATATGGCCAGGTTGCGTCTACTTCCAGGCGCTCAGCTCATCGAGCGTCTGCTTCTCTTCGGGGGTGAGGCGCACCTCCACCGCTCCTATGAGCTCGGTCAGCTGCTCGACCGTGTTGGCACCGATGATCGGCGAGGTGATCACCGGGTCGGCCAGCAACCAGGCCAGGGCGATCTGGGCGATCGTCTTCCCCCGCTCTTTCCCCATCTCCTCCAGCTTATCGATGAGGGCAAAATTGCGATCAGAGAAGTATCGCTCCTTGATGCCCTGGGCGCGCGGGGTATCGGGCAGAGGCTGTCCCTTGCGATATTTGCCTGTCAGGAAGCCCCCAGCCAGCGGGGAATAGGGGATCACGCCGATGCCGTAAGTCTGGCAGACATCCCGCAGCTCCCGCTCGAATTCGGCGCGATGGACCAAGTTGTAATGGGGCTGCAGCGAGTCATAGCGAACGATCCCCAGCCTGTCACTGGTCCAAAGCGCCTCCATGAGCCGCCACGCCGGATAGTTAGAGCATCCTACATAGCGCACTTTGCCCTGATGGACCAGATCGTCCAGGGCCCGCAAAGTCTCATCGATAGGGGTCTCCGGATCAAACCAGTGGGTCTGATACAGATCGATGTAATCCGTCTGCAAGCGCCGTAGGGAGTCTTCCACCGCCTTCATAATATGCGCGCGGCTCAGCCCCTCGCCGTTGGGGCCCTCCCACATGCGTCCCCGCACCTTCGTGGCCAGCACGATCTGATGTCGATTCTTGCGCGCCTTCATCCACTCGCCGATGATGGTCTCGGAGACCCCACCAGGGTTGCCCTCCACCCATCGGGAATAGACGTCGGCCGTGTCGAGGAAATTCCCCCCGGCCTCTACGAACGCGTCCATCACCCGGAACGCCTGTTCCCTGGTGGCCGTCCACCCCCACTGCATCGTCCCCAAACATAGCTCAGAGACCTTCAATCCGGTGCGTCCTAGCCGTCGGTATTCCATGTCATCTCCTGGTAGTGTAAGTCTGAAGGGAACGAGATGCGGTGCCCCATAAGCTTCAATTCAACGCCATGGACGAATTTGTTGAGGTTTGGATTGGCTGCTTACGGTTCCATGGGGCTGGTAGGGGCGGATCTGAGATCCGCCCCTACCTTGACGCATGCGAAGCACAACACGCTGGCCCCTTGTCACTCATGTCCGGTAATGCGCATTGATGTTGACATACTCGTGGCTGAGATCGCAGGTCCACACCGTGGCATGGCCCTCTCCCAGCCCCAGCTCTACCCGGATCTCAATCTCCGGCTGGGCGAAGCGGGCGGCCGCGTCCTCCTCCTTATAATCGGTCGGCTGCCCTCGATCGACGACCTGCAGCCAGTCCAGCCCGGCCTGCTTCGAGGCGAAGAACAGGCTGGCTCGGTCCGGATCCACCTCGGCACCGGAGTAGCCGACCGCGCACAGGATCCGACCCCAGTTGGCATCGCCCCCGTACAGCGCCGTCTTGACCAGGGGGGAGTTAGCGATGGCCTTGGCCGCCCGCCGGGCGTCCGCGTCGCTCTTCGCCCCGTTTACGATGACGGTCACGAACTTCGTCGCTCCCTCGCCATCTCGGACGAGCTGCTGCGCCAGATCGATGCACACCGCCGTCAGCGCTTCCTCGAAGGCGGCGAACGCGAGCGATGCCGGATCGTCGATGAGGGGGTTGCCGGCCAGCCCATTGGCCAGGATGGCCGTCGTGTCGTTCGTGCTGGTATCGCCGTCCACCGTCACGGCGTTGAAGCTGACCTCCACGGCGCGACGCAACACCACGTCCAGGGCCTCGTGGGTGATGGCCGCGTCCGTGCATATCAGCGCCAGCATGGTCGCCATGTTCGGATGGATCATGCCGGCGCCCTTACACATCCCCGCGATGGTCACGCGAGCTCCACCGATCTCGACGGTGACGCCCGCGGTTTTAGGGCGAGTGTCCGTGGTCAGGATGGCCCTGGCTGCGTCCGAGCCACCAGCCGATCGCAGCGCCGCGGCCGCGTCCTGGATACCCCGCTGGATCTTCTCCATGGGGAGCTGCGTGCCGATGACGCCCGTGGACATGACCAGGCAGCTATGCGCCTCCAGCCCCAGGGCGCGCTCCACCATCTCCGCCATACGCCGGGCGTTGGCCATCCCCTCCGTACCTGTACAGGCGTTAGCGCAGCCGCTGTTGATCACCACGGCCTGGATGCCCATGGGATTGAAGCCGAGCACCGTGCGATCGTACACCACGGGCGCGGCGGCGAAGCGGTTCTGCGTGAACACGGCGGCCGCGGTACATGGCACCTCCGAGACCACCAACGCCAGGTCGAGCTCGGACGAGAGCTTGATCCCGGCGGCCACGCCCGCGGCCACAAAGCCGGGCACAGAAGTCACCGTGGGTGATGTTATCCTCTGCATCTGTTCCCCAATCTCTAATCTCTAATCGCTTATCAATCGCGCTTGAATTGACTGTAATCGGGCGCCTGCCACTTGCTGCGGCCCGTCCCTTCGATCTCCACCAGCGCTCGCACTTTCAAGGGGAGGCCGAACAGCTTGATGAACCCCTCGGCGTCCTTCTGATTATAGACGTCCTCCTCGCCGAAGGTGGCATAGTCCTCGCGGTAGAGGCTCATCGGCGCCTTGCGGCCGACCAGGATCACGTTACCCTTGTATAGCTTCAGCCGGACCGTGCCGGTGACGTTCTGCTGTGTGACCTTGACGAAGGCATCCAGCGCCTCACGCAGGGGCGTGAACCATTGGCCGTTGTAGACCAGGTCCGCGTACTTCAGGGCGACCTGTTGTTTGTAATGGAGCGTCTCGCGATCCAGGCAGAGCTGCTCCAGCGCCTGATGGGCCTCCACCAGGATGGTACCTCCGGGTGTCTCGTATACGCCATGCGACTTGATGCCGACCAGGCGGTTCTCCACCAGATCGACGCGGCCGATGCCGTGCTTGGCTCCCAGCTCATTGAGCTTGGTCACCAGCTCGATCGGCCCCATGGCCACGCCGTTGACATGCGTAGGGACACCCTGCTGGAAGTCGATGGTGACGTATTCCGGCTCGTCGGGGGCTTCCTCAGGAGAGACCGTGAGCTGATACATCTCCTCTTCCGGTTCCAGCCAGGGATCCTCCAGGGGGCCGCCCTCGTGGCTCAGATGCCAGAGGTTCCAATCACGAGAGTAGATGGATTTCTTGGTAGCCGTCACCGGGATGTTATGCTTAGCCGCGTATTCCAGTGCATCCTCCCGGCCGCGAATATCCCACTCCCGCCATGGGGCGATCACCTTGAGCCGCGGGTTGAGCGCCTGATAGGTCAGCTCGAAGCGCACCTGGTCGTTCCCCTTGCCGGTGCAGCCGTGCGCCACGGCGTCAGCCCCCTCCAGCTCCGCGATCTCCACCTGGCGCTTGGCGATGAGGGGCCGCGCCATTGAGCTACCCAACAGATACTTCCGCTCATAGATGGCCCCAGCCTGCATAGTAGGGAAGACGTAATTCGTCAGGAATTCCAAGCGCAGATCCTCGACGTAGCATTTGCTCGCGCCCGAAGCGATCGCCTTCTCCTCGATGCCCGAGAGGTCCTCGCCCTGGCCGATGTTCGCGCAGAAGCAGATCACCTCGCAGTCGTAATTCTCGCGTAGCCAGGGAACGATCACGGAGGTGTCCAGCCCGCCTGAATAGGCCAACACGACCTTCTTTACCTTATCCTTCTCAGACATGCTCTTCTCTCCTCCTGGTAAGCTAACTCTTGCTCCGTCATACGAGCGATAAACCGCTAATGGATACATGAACGGTCACGCGCAGACTAAGCACGCGGAAAGGATGAGACGAGATGTGGAAAAACGTGGTTCAAGAGAGCACCTGTGACCTGGACACGGGGGTTCAGTCCCGGCGGGCGGACGCCCGCCTGAGAGGCCGCCCGACTGGCAGGAGGCTCAGCCAGGCCCATTCTCGAAGTCGCCGTTCCCGCTGGTGAGGGGTATAGATCACTGACACGTTATCTCTCTCAGATCGTGAATGACTGGCGGTCCGATAGGCTTCCGCCTGGATACTAGCACCTAACGGAAGGTACGCTGCACCTTCGCCAATACAGGACAGAGAGTATCAACGCCCCATCCGAACAAGAAGCGTGTGAAGGATACGCCCATATGCGTGGAATGTCAAGCGGGCGCAGCCGTCATCACGATTCGAATTGACGTGAGCCATGGCCTATCATATCATGGGGGATGGCATGTAACCAAACCTCTCGCTGTGGCATCTGAAGAGGAGGAGACGGTGGGAACGGACGACATCGATGAGCGCGAGCTGGTGGCCGCTCTAAAGGCGGGTG
>DUEN01000050.1 GCA_011176545.1 Caldilineae bacterium
CTTCCACCTCCTCTGCTCTTCTAACATCGGTCTGTACGAAGATCGCATCGCCGCCGGCCTCTTTGATCATACGCACCGTTTCCTCGCCGCCTTCAACGGCTATATCGGCGATCACGAGTTTGGCACCTTCTCGGGCGAAGGCCAGCGCTGTGGCCCTGCCGATCCCGGAGCTACCGCCGGTCACCAAGGCTACCTTGTCCGCCAGCAATCCCGCCATCTTCGTACCTCCTCATGCCTTTTGGAGATGCTCGTCCCCGTATGTCCGCTCCGGCCCTCCTCTTCCAAAGCCTAGGAGAGGAGGGCCATTCGCGCGAAGGCACGAGCGACGATTTACTCAACCAACTCCCAGGTTTCAACGTAGCCGCCGCGTTCGACCAGCTCATACCACTTCGGCATGAATTCCGCTGCCTCTGGCGAGGCGCTCCACTCCGCCCAGGCCTTCGGGATGTCCCCCAGCTCCTCGAACTCGAACTCGCCCACGATCACGTCGAGAGGGCCTATGGACGGCTTGTACACGCGCCGGAGGGGAGAGTCCTCGCTGCGCAGATAAGGGAGGAGAAGTTCTATGACCTTATCCGCACAGCCGGGCTTCACATTCCATACGATCCGCTGGACGATCATTTTGAGCCTCCCTCTTCAAGCGAATGTGCTGTCCGGATCCCTCAATGCCGATGTTGTGTAGGAGATGCCCTCTGGATCACCTCCTTTCGAGAGAATCGTCCTGGTTTGTACGCCTTAAACGGTCGCGCTATCACGCCCAAGTGCGATGTACTTGAGAGGTGCGTCGCACCTTCTTGTTATCTGAGTTGCTCTCCTACCCCCTCGCGGTACATCCATGCCTCCGCGATACGGCCATTGGCAATACGATTCCACGTGATACCGTGGATCGTCACATGCTTGCCCGTCGGCGCGATGGTCTCATCACCTAACGTGATCTCGCCTTGGTGTGTGCCCTGGAAGGTCCAGCGCGTCACTACGACATCTTCTGTAGCCATTATGTCGTCGATCGTGCTATGGAGATCCGGAAACGCAGAGCGAGTGGTCATGACGTATTGCCTGTATGCCTCTCGCCCATGATAATCCTGACCCATGTCATGCAAGACGAAGTCTTCGGTGTAAAGCTCATCAATGACGTCTACCTTGTTCTGATTCCAGACCTCGTCATTGTCACGACGCACGAGGGTTTCGTTCTCTCGTGCTGACATCTCGTTAACCTCCTATACCTTGATTTTGGCCACGTCCCCGGTTATGGCCGAGATGTTCCACATGAAAGCTGTCTGCGGCACGTGGATGCCGTACAACGTGATCTCGATGATCTCCAGGATGATGCCGCACATCTCACGGGTGTCGAGATGGGCGAACCGAGCCAGCCCGCCGCCGGCCGTCTTGAACCGACCGGACATAAGCGCCTGAATGCCGAGACGCTCCATCGTCTTCAGCTTCTCGTCGAAGCCGGAGACGATGAAGCCCAGATGGTGCAGCCCATCCCCATGCTCGCGGAGGAACGGCGCGTAGTAGGGATGGTCCTCTTCTTTGGGTTCGATGAGCTCGATCTGCGTCTTACCGGAGAAGGCGATGACCAGACGCTCGTCGTAGTCCGTCTCCTCACCTTTGTACTGGTGTCGCTTCTCGGCATACCTTGGCTCATACCACGTGTCCACGTTGAAGAACGCGGAGTAATATGGGAGCGCCCGTTCGATGCTTCCGACCACAAACCCAATCTGCCCGACCTTCGGCATGTTCAACGCTTTGATGGCGTGCAAGTCGATGGTATTCATATTCCCCTCCCCCTTTCATGAACTGGAGTTCCGGCTTCTCGCAGAAGCCGCTAGCCTCCTACCGAGATCCAACGTCCGGTCCGATTTGGCTCCTGCAAAAGATCGGCGAACCAACTGGTTCCGATCACGCCGACGCGCATTTGTTCGGTCATATTCGCCTCCTTTCGCTAACTTCACCCCAACCTCCACCGCCTTCGGCGGCACCCTCTTTCCCTCTCCGTATCGAAGCGGTCTACCCCTTATGCCGTGTCATGATGGCCACGATGATCGATACCGCGGCGAGCGCTATGGCGCCGCCCAACAGCGCCCTCACGCCGAAACGATCCACCGCTAACCCGCTCCATAACATGCCGATAGGGAAGCCTACGTTAAAGACCGTAGACGTGATCGCCTGCAGCCGGGCCTGATGCGCGGCATCAGCCACGGCACGCACCCGGCTTGTGTTCCAGACCGCCTGGGTGAACACGGTGAAGCCGATCACCGCCATGGGCAGGAGTGAGGGGAGGCCAATTGGCAGGGTCGCGAACAATGCGAGGGCTATCGCCGCCAGGAGGCCGAGCAGCGCATAACGATGAGTCGCATCACCGCTCTCCCGGCGCATTCCGGCGAATGCCGCACCCACGAAGGCACCAGCACCCGCCGCTGCCAGCAACGTGCCCAGATCGACAATGGAACCCTCCTCCGCGTGCACGATCGCGGCCAACAGTCCGGTGACTGGGCTTACCGTAACGATGATCATGACGGTGAGCAAAAGCGGATGCAGCAGCCTGGGCTCGCGAATAAGATACCGAAACCCGTCGAGCAAATCCACCAGCACCTTGCGCAAGCCCAGCCCTGCTTGGGACGGATCAGGACGTGATCGCAGGCCACGCAGGCTCCAGATGGCGACGGCGGCCACCAGGTAAGTGCCCGAGTTCAACGTGAAGGCGATGGGAAGCCCCACGAGGCTGAGCAGGACACTCCCCGCTCCGCTTACCAGCACAGAGACGGCCATCTCCGTCATGGAATTGATCGCCACCGCGGAGCGCACCTCGGGGAGGGGCACAGACTCGGTGAGGACGACCTTATAAGAGGGACGGGAGATGATCCAGATGAAGCTGTTCAGGACCACCCAGGCGTAGATGTGCCATACGGCGACGCGGCCGAGCAGGACTAGCGCGGCGATGCCCGCGGTCAGCGCGGCGCCGGTCAGTTGCCCGACGATAAGCAGCCGTCGGCGGTCGAGCGCGTCGGCGATGACGCCGCCGACGGGCATGAGCAGCAGCGGCAGCGAGCCCAGCGCCTTGACCCCGCCGACGGCCAGCGCCGAGCTGGTCACCGTCGCCACCAGCCAGGATTGGGCCAGGTCCTGCAGGCGATCTCCGGCGTAGGACATGCCCATGCCCAGCCACAGGCGGCGGAACATCGCCCGGCGGACGGGGGCCGGCAGGATCGCACGCAGACGGACACGAGCAACGTTCATCCCATGGCATCGTTGCCGTTCAACACTGTCCGAGCTCACGTATCTTTCTCCTCTATCAACCGTCTTGCTTCACTTAATAGGGAAAAGAGAGCACGTCGTTGTGCGGCCCACTGATCCAGTAGCACCTCAGGAGGGACCGCGAATACTTGTTGGGCTGCGTCCCGCCGATCCGCTAAGATCGCCGGCAGGATCTCTCCTACAGTACCAAGCACATACCGCAGGATTCCCGCCGTGTATCCCA
Organism: Caldilineae bacterium; assembly: GCA_011176545.1. Classification (GTDB taxonomy): domain Bacteria; phylum Chloroflexota; class Anaerolineae; order DUEN01; family DUEN01; genus DUEN01. Next base: position 3,482 of record DUEN01000050.1, read on the forward strand.
GGCGGACCAATCGTGGATCACCATGCCAGCCTGCTTCCTGCAAACCTTCGAGATATCCTTCAAAGGCTAATCGATCCAGATCGGATAGCTCCGCCAGATCCACCTCGAAGAAGATCAAGGTCCCGATGACGAGCGGGACCAACTCCGCGCCTAGAGGCCCGCACCCCGTATAGGACCAATCGACGATCACCGTCTGCATCGCTCCATCGGGAGCTTGTCTGGCGAAGAGATTACGACGGAACGCATCGAACTGACAGATCGTCTGTGGCAGCCGATCCAGAGCCTCCAGAAAAACATCCCGCTCTGCCCAGGTTTGGAAAAGCTGCTCACTGGCATCGCCAGGAAGCCAGCGGCTCACGAGAGGGTGATCCAAAACGTCACGTAGCTGCTCGATAGCCTGGGCGGAAGACTCTACGTGTTTGCGAATCCCATCCCGGCTCAGCCAGGGGTACGTGGGCATAGGCTCGCCCACAAGATAAGCGCCGTTGAACTGGCCCAGGTGTCGGGCGACGATGCCGTAGTGCTCCAAGGGCCACTTACGGCCGATGCTGTCCTTCACCTCCTCCAGCCACAGCCAGTAAGAGCCATCTGGCCTCTCCTCTATGCCATAGCAGCGGGGCGCGGCGATGCCGCCCGGAAGATCATCCAGCCAGCCCGAGCGATAGGCTTCGGCCTCTCGCTTCCAGTAGAACCAGTGGGAGGGATCGTCCTGGCCGGGGATGGGAAGCTGTATCTTGAGGATCAGTGACCAGGGGATGACCTGGCCGTTGTCCTGGGCGTGGCCTGTGAGGCGATAAACAGTCGTTCCCAAGCCGACGCCGCTACTCACCCTCTCCTGTTGCCAGTCGGTGATGGTGGCGGTTTCGCTGTCCAGGGCGCGACGTACCAAAGGGGTGAGTTCTGCTGTATCCAGGTCGCTCAGTTGTACGTCCGGAAGTCGCGTTCCTTGTTCCATGGGGGCACCTCCAACGGTCTCTCATGCGTCAGATGCCGGGCACTGGTGTAGTCTTAGAGGCCCAGGCTCTCCGCCAGCTCGCGGATTTCCTCGGGAGTCGTGCTGAGTGCTACCCATGCGTTGTGCCAGTACTCAATGAGTTCCTCAACGGAGCAGCCGTGGCTCTCCCGTACGTCCCAGGGAAGCTTTCCCTCCGCGAACGTCTTGACAACCCCGACGCCTGCGAGAGCGTGTCCGGGAAACGTTTTGTAACTGAGTTCGACCAGCCTTGGATCTCCTTGCCACCCTGCATCCCGTAATCCTTCCAGATAACCTTCAAATGCGATCTGTCTAAGCTCTTGGGCCTTGGATATCTCGACGCTGAGGAGGCTGATCGTCCCTTTGACTAGCAAGGCAAGGTCGGCCCCGATAGGACCGTAGCCTACAAAGGACCAGTCGATGAGGGTCGTTTGGTAGGAGCCATCGGGCATACGCTGGGCGAGTAAGTTGCGACGGGTAGCATCGTAATGGCAGATCGTCTGTGGCAGGTGATCGAGGAGGCTATAGAAGTAGTGTCGGTGAGCCCATAATTGGGCGATTCTCTCACCTATGCCCTCGGATAGGAAGCGGCGGACCAAAGGGAGGTGCTGGGCATTGAGAAGCTGCTCTATGGAGGGACCAGCCGGTTCCTGAAGTTGCCGCAGCCAATCGCGGCTGAGCCAGGGATATGTGGGGATGGGTTCGCCCGTGAGATAAGCCCCGTTGAACTGTCCTAGATGTCGGGCGGCGACGCCGTAATGCTCCAGCGGCCACTTGGGGCCGATATCGTCTTTCACCTCCTTCAGCCACAGCCAGTAGGAGCCGTCAGGCCGCTCCTCCACGCCGTAGCAGCGGGGTGCGGCGATGCCGCCCGGAAGATCATCCAACCAGCCGGAGCGATAGGCTTCGATCTCTCGTTTCCAGTAGGCCCAATCGGATGGCTCGTCGTGTCCGGGGACGGGTAGCTGCACTTTAAGGATCAGTGACCAGGAGATGGTCTGATCGCCATGCTGCGCTTGACCAGAGATGCGGTATACGGCCGTGCCCACACCAATCCCGCCGCTCAACCGCTCTGTCTCCCAATCCGTGACGATGGCGGCCGGGTTGTCCAGGGCTTGGCGCACGATAGGGGTCAGCTTCGCGGCGTCGATATCGTTCAGTTGCACATCAGGCTGCCGCATTCTTGGTCCCATGGGATCACCTCCAGTGTTTCTAAGTGCCTCAGGTGCCCAGTACTCCGGAAGTGCCGGACACCTATTCAATGCCTAGGCAAGAGGATCTGAATAACGTGTCCCTCCACCGCTGAGCGATAGGCTGCCTCGATCAGGGCGACTGTGTAAGCACCCTCCCGGGCTGGGCTTAAATCGCTCTCCCCCTGAATGGCGGCCGAGACGAAAACGTCCTCCGGCGTCGTGTCCGGTAAGGCTGCCTCGATCTTCTCCTTAATACTCCGACCATAGACCCAGACCTCTCCCGTCGTATTCACTATCAACACACCCTGATCACCGGCGATCATCAGGAGCTGCTTACTCTCCAGCATGTTGGGCATGGGCACATCGACCGATGTGAGCGAGAGCAGAGCGCCGTTGGCCAATCGCGCCTGAACGTTCATGAAACACTCCACGGGTAGCCCGGCCGTCTCGCTGAGTGCCGTGACCTCCACCGGCGGCGCGCCAGCGAGCCAAAGCGCCAGATCCACCACATGCGACCCTATGTCGGCGAACATGCCCCCGCCCATCCTGACCAGATCGCGGTGCCATTCCCGCCATCCGGCGAAGTACTCATCCGGCATACCGGTGAGCTTTCGGACCAAGTCCACCCCCTCGGCCGGCGAGGCCTCCGCCTCCCATATCCAGCGCCGGTAGGACGAGAAGGCTAAGTTGATCTGGCGGACTCGGTGTATGCCTCCGGCACGTTCAGCTTCTCCTGAGCCATAGCCAGATAGCGGGGATCGCGGCGGCAGATGGCGACGATCTCGGCCTGGCCCGTATTACGCAGGTTGGGGATATGGGACATCAACGCGATCATGCCGACCCCGATGATGCCGACGCGAAGTTTGCTGTCTGCCATCTTCTACCTTCTCTTTCCCTGGGCCGTTGATGCCATGAGAGTGGCATCTCAGATGATTGGCATCTCCGAGGTGCCAACCACCTAGTGTACTAAGGGGTCTGGGTAGCAGGGTATCTACTAGTTGTACGCTCACCAACTAGCGTACGTTATATGAGGAGTATAACAGCCATCTATCAGGAGAATATCAGGTATGGTAGCTCTTCTTTGAGTTGAGGTAGCACCACATTGAACCGTGGAGGGCGTGTAGGGCGCGTTTCTTACCCGCCAATCTTGTGGCTATCTTGAGTTGAAGGAGGAGAGGAAAATCCACAGGGTGCCGTTTTTGTGGCGGGAGCGTGCCATGTAGACGTTAGAGGTCTGACGTGGTTGCCGGCGACGTGGTCCCCTGCTCATGTATAGTCAAACAAAGTCGCATGACCGTCACATTTACAACATGAATTGTATCACTATCACGTCATGATGGCAATCTGACGTCATTTGTACGGGCTTGGCGCTTGTTGCTCATCTGCGAGCCATTTTGTGAGAACGAGCGTCGTCGATGGCCCCTTAAATGGCTTGCCGGTCAGGGATCATAGGCTTTGGCCAAAAAGATCCTAGACAAAGCCAGACAAATTTGAGATAATAAAATCATTAAAGATAGCGCATTCGTTGCTCGGGACCCTTATCACCTACAACCCGGCGCTAGACGAGGTGTTCGCCGCTTATGGGGGTGTCTTGCCTCCTAACGGTTACCGAGGCTTCCCCTATCAGGGATATCCCACCTGCTGAGAATAGGTCTGAGAATGTCTCCGCTTGAAGCGGTGAAGACGCGCTGCCTGGAGGGCTTTAGAAACCAGGTACCATGTTTGCAGCCGATGCCTGCCCATCTTCAGACACGCTCTGAGTTGAGGACAGTCTGAGCGGCCAGTATCTTGAAAGTCACTCGTAGAGAGGGCATTGCCTCCATCACGCGGTGCGCAATGTGCAGTACACACCGTGAGCATTAAAAGGAGTCTACAATGAACCTGTCTACTTTCACATCTGATTCTCGTAGAGCCTGGCTTCTGTTGGGCTGCTTGTTCCTCGCTCTTATTGCCCTTATCCTCGCCCTGGCTGGCCTCGCGCGCGCGACTGCATCACCCGACCCGGCCGACCAGTTGCGCGCGGCCTGGGAACAAGCCCAAGCCACCGGCTATCGCTTCGGGGCCGATGTCGAGCAGACGCTCATCCCACGACCTGTCTGGAGTCAGCTCGGCCGCCAGGAGGAGCGGATCAGCTTCTACCTGGAGGGCGAGGTAGAGGCTGGCTCCGATTCGCGTCGCAGCCGCGTGCGGGTGTGGCCCCAGGCCGGCCGGCCCAACGTCCTGGTAGCCGCCGCCTTGGGGCAGGCCAACCCGGCCGCCGCCGAGCCGCTCATGGAGGTCATCCAGGATGGGACGAAGACCATCATCCGTGAGCGTGGGCGGGAGCGCGTGGCGGAAAGCCCCACAAGCCTGGTCGCGCCTGGCGGCGACTATCTGGCCTATCTGGAGGCGGCCAGAGACGTGAAGCGGATGGAAGACTGCCGCCTGGCATTCGGGACCTGCTATCGCTTCCGCATTGACGGCCCCCGATTTGCCGAGATTCTCCGCAAACGGCTGCAACGGGAGTACGCGGCCGATCTGCCACCCAACGTCGAACTGGCCCCCTCGCCCCTCTATCAGGCCATGCGTGGGGAGGGAGAGCTGTGGGTGGACGCCGATGGCTTCCCCGTTCGCCAGGTGCTCGACCTGGAGTTCCCTCGCGTGAGCGAGGAATACAGCGCGAAGGCGCATGTGGTGGCGGACATCGCGCCGGGCGTCGGTCAGCTGGCGATAACCGGGAAGGAAGCAACGGCAGGTGGAAGATCCAACCCCTCAATCCCCAGCCTCCCAATCTCTAGTCTCCCAATCTCCAACTTCCCAATCTCCCAGCTTATCCATCTCGCCGTCATCCTACCCTCCCTGCTCTTCGCGTATGTCATCCTGCGCCATCGTCGCTGCAAGCCGATTTATATCGCCGTGGTGGCGGCGGTCATCCTGAGCCTGGTGGGCGGGCCGCTGTACACGGCGTGGCGGATGAACCGCTTCTTCCGCATACACAGCGCCGAGGCAGCCGGACCGACATCGCCGCCCGAGCCGGGCCAGCCACAGCCCCTGGATGCGCGACCTCCCGTGAAGTCCCCCCAGCCGCCGAGCCCTCCGCTCCAGGCGTTCATCGAGGAGTTACAACAGGCGGCCAGACCCAACTCCGATCTGCCGGGGTATGTCATCGGCGAGAGGCTTCCCATGCGCGACCCGCGTCTGGCCGGCATTCACGAGCCAATGAGCCTGGCCGGTGTGGAAGCCCCCGCCACACCGCCCGAGAACGGCTGTTACCCTGGCGATAAAGATTCCGACGGCGACGGCTTGTGTGACCAATACGAGAAACTGCTGGGCACCGACGACACCCACATTGACACCGACCGTGATCAGATCACCGATACCCTGGAGATCAAGGGCTTCTCCTACGCCGGCAGACAGTGGTACACCAACCCCTTCCTGAGCGACAGCAACCAGGACGGTCTGAGCGATTACGCCGAGTGGCCGGAGCCGGTGGGCGAGGCACCCTCATGGGATCCGGACGGCGACGGCCTGCCTAACGTGTGGGATGCCGATGATGACGGCGATGGCGTGATAGACCGCCTGGACATGTCGCCATGGAGCTACTCGCCCGAGGTGGCCGCAGGCGACTACTATGCCGTAGATGTGGACGCCGGCGTCCATAGCGGCCCCGTCTACCTGGAGTTCCAGGTTCGGCCTTCCAATCCCAAGCACCTCCGCTACGCCATGAAGACGCTGGACTGGCCCTGGGCATCGGAGGCCAAGGGACAGATCGTCGATTTGGACAACACTCGAGATGATCTGACCCTGATCCCCATGCTGGAAGTGCTGGCCTCGGAACTGCCTATGAATGCCAAGCAGTACAGCATCGGCTATGTCAAGAACCAGGACAGCACCACCAAGGGGACATATCCCTGGAAACTGTACGTGCCCATAACCATTGACGATGCCGAGGGGAGCCCTGCCGCCTTCCACGCCAAGGCCGTCTTCCCGGGAGGCAGGACGATCCGCACCAAAGCATCGCTGGTTTGGATGGTGCAGGCGAACCTGGACAGCAAGGAGTGCATGCTATACGAGGGATCCAAGTGTGTTGCATACAGGGTCACGGCGAACCCGGCGGTCGTCCAGACCTACCGTGATGAGTTCCGGGTGACCGGCCTCCAGGTGAGCGGGCAAGGGGGCATTGACCTGGCTGTGGTTGGGACGCCGAACGAGGAGGACAATGGCAATCTGGCCAAGCTCTTCCTGGGTCTCTCACAGACCTACCTCCTGGGCGAATGGGACAACCTGAGCGAGCTGCAAAGGCGCTTCACTTCCGGCAGCGAGGTCGAGCGCTGGGGCGTGACCACGTCCGTCGCCGTGGCCCATGACACCTTCGCCCATATGGACGAGGCCATCGCCACCACGACGATGACCACGACCAAGCAGATCCTGGCCGGTTACAACACGAGCTGGACACCGGCACTGCTGATCGCCTTTGAAGAGAAGGCGCGTGTCATGAGCCTGGACGACCTGGTGTCCGGTTCTGGCCCCCAGGCCTCCGGCGCGTCGGCCAGCTTCGGCCTGGGTGCGGCACCCATGTTGACGCAGCGCGCTCTCAAGCTCAGTCAGTATCGCTACACCGGCTCCGAATGGGTGATGATGAACGCCGATGAGATGCTGGCCGATCTGAAAGCGCGCTACGGCAGCGAGGCCACGGTCGAGCTGATGAGAATGCTCAGCCTTCTGTGGATCGCCTGGGCTCAGGGGTTGATGCGGGCCATTCAGGTGGAAACGGGGGAGAAAGCTTACCGGATCACTTACTCCAACGTTTTGTCAGATAACGAGATCTACAAGGACTTCAAGGGCTTGCCGGGGACGTTGAAAGACGTGGTGGACTACATCATACACCCGAAGAAGATCTGGGAGGAGATCACGAAGGGATATGGTGAGGTGTCGAAATTCATCACGGATCACCCTCGTTGGTCGGTGGCCATCGCCGCCGCAGCCATCACCTTCATCATCCTCACCCTGATCTTCAAAGGGGTGAGTAAGGGGGTCCAGATCGTCTCCGCGGCGGTCAGCGCCGGGCTGGCCATTTACGGCGTGTACAAGGCATACCAGGAAGCCGGCGGCATCTTGAAACTGCTCAAAGGGACGGCCAAGATCGCCAAACTGACCGTTGTTCTGGCCGCCGTAGCCCTGGTGATCGAGGTGGTGCTCATCTGGTATGCCTTCTTCAGCGCCTCGGCGAACGTCTCCGGCCCGGCCTACTGGATGGCCCTCAGCCTGGCCATCGGCGCCACCATCCTGGCCATCATCCTCTTCATCCTCTCCTTCTTCCTCATCGGGGAGATCATCGGGGCCATCCTGGCCATCGCCGAGTTCATCGGCAGCTTCTTCGGCTTCAGCGTCAGCGCCTGGCTGTCCAGGATCATCGGCGAGCTCTTCCTGACGGTCAAGGTGCTCACCAACATCGACAACGACAGCATCCAGTTCGACGTCAAGGAGACCACCTGGCAGAACCTGGCGGCGGGCAGCGTGCCCGGGAACAAGATGATCATCCGGGCCGAGTTCCGAGGCACTCTGGTGACCGAGGACGGGGGCAACGACGACCATCTGCGGCGCAGCGAGCTGAAGGGGTCGTGGCAGCCCAGCGCCAGCAGCGATCTGATCTCCACCGACTCCGCCACCTGGGGATCAACGGGTGAGCCCAGAGGCGGCCGGCGTCTCGTCCGAAACGAGGCTGAGGTTTACCTCACGCCGCTCCGTCCCGCCATTGATGCGCCCGCCGAGCTGCGTGTCAGGGTGGACTACACCATCCTCTATAAGAAGGGGCACACCTGCGCCGGCGGCCACTGCGCCTGGTGGGAAGGCGCCAGCAAAGATTCCGGGAACGTCACCTCCGATCCCAGCACGATGTACCTGGACGTGCTGCCGGTGACGCTGGATGGGCTTTGGTCATGGGATGCCATCACTAACTACGACCGGGATGGGGACGGCGTGGAGAACAGCGCCGAGGCCGCGTTGGGCACCGATCCGGATAATCCGGACAGCGATGGGGACGGCATCGACGATGGCGCCGAGGCGC
>DUEN01000051.1 GCA_011176545.1 Caldilineae bacterium
CGCAAAATCCTGGTGTGGGCCTGGGCCATATTTCGAGACCAGACTACCTTTGATCCCTTGCGGGCGGGATGTAGAACTTGAACCTCTTCTCATCTCGCTCCCTTGACAAGCATGAGAGAATCTACAAGGCCCCCGTCGCTCTCTGGAAGCTAGGGCTTATGTGTTGCTTTAGTGCCTTAGTGGCTTTGTGGTGTCTGTGCTAACACGTTCTGAGAGCGTCTCCTGCAGGAAGGCAACCATCTTCTGGAAGGCTTCCCTGACCTCTTCCGGTGGGTCCCATGTGTTGAGGTAGTGTGAGGTGTCTTGATAGAGGATGAGTTCATGTCGGACGCCGGCCTCCTCTAAAGCGCCCTCGAATCTGAGCGCTTGACTCACTGGGATCACGCGATCTGCCACCATATGGATGACGAGGGTGGGCGGCATGTGTCGGGCGAAGAAGGCCGGCGAGTACTGCATGAACCGCTGTGGGTCTCGATCGGGACGACCAATGGCGGCGATGGCGTCCTGAAAGCGCTCCGGGATCTCCAATTCTCTAGTGTATAGTGAGCGAACCCCCAGGAAGGCATCGCTCACGCCGCCCATCGTGATGATGGCCTGTACCTCAGGCATGTCTGGCAGCGCTTGATAAAGGTACAGGGTGCTGAAGCTGCCGGCCAGGACGGCCACGCGATGGGGGTCAGCGGCTGGCGTGAGACGGCCAGAGGTGAGGAGCACGACGGCTTGCAGCAGGTCTTGAGCGTGGGCCTGGATATCCATGCCTCGCTCAGGGGCGGGCACCGCGTGAAGCACAGTGAAACCCTGACTGGCAAAGGCGATCGCGGCAGGTTCCCAGTGAGGCTCATCACTGGGAAAGGCCATCACCAATGTGAGCCCTGGCGTCGTGCGCCCGATGGGCTGGTAGATGCGGTCCCCCCTAACCTCAATGCCTCCCCGAGTGAAGTGAAACTCGAGCCGTTCAACCCGGACATCCGGAGCGGGGAAGCTCCCGGTGACGATGGAACGCCCCGTGATCGTGACGGGGACATTGGCCGAAGGGCGAGCTGGGAGGCGAGGCGGCAAAGTGAAATCGATGTGCTCGACGGCCTTGCCAGGATGCACACGGACGGCCGGCCGGGTACGCATCTGGTAGCCCCACGCGGCGGCCAAAGGGACGTAGCGCCCCGGAGGAACTCTCTTGATCTCATAACGCCCTTCCTGGTCTGTATAGTCATAGTAGGTCTCCCCGGTGGCTTCCGCTACGAGTACCACCGCGCCAGTGATTGGATGGTCATCGGGATCGCTCACACGACCTCTCAGCGTACCCCGGTCCTCCGGGACGATGGTAGGGCGTCCCCATCGCTCGATGCGCCAGCGACGGAGCCGGAAATCGGCCACATTGTAGGCCGCGCGGCCAACAGGGGTCTGTAGAGCGATAAGCGCGGCAGCTACCAGGAGAACGAGCAGGAATACCGCCAGGCCGATCCACCGTCTGCGCACTTCATACTCCTACCAATTTGAGCATCTGCTCCCAGGCTTGGGAGAAGGAGGGGCCGATCGTGAGCATCATGCCATTGGATAGGGCCTATGTCTTGGACCGCGCCTTCCAATCGGGGCACCAATGGAGGATATCGACGGTATCCTTGGAGGGATCCAGTGCCCCTTGCGCGTGATAAAAACAGTATCCCACCCAGCCATTAGACATATCCCAACTCATTCCAGAGAAGCGAAAATAGGCACACGTGCCGCAGACATGTATGGTCATCCCCCGAGGCGCCAATTCCTCGGCGATGAATTGCTTTAGCGCCTCATCGCCGAAGTAGTCTCTGGCCGGGTAATAGGGGTTAGGCGGGGTAAAGACGATCTCGCCCTCTGGCAGGTGGAGATGCCACGTCTTCCCTTTGATGACGAGGGTGCCTGTGATCTCATCCTCCCCCGTATGCAGACGCACGATGTGCCTCTCTTCCGATCCTGTTCGCGTTGAGGATTCTATCGGATATTGTTGAGAGAGCTTGCGCCCCGTCCTGCGAGGGCTGACGAGGCGTCTGAGCCGGCCCGCGATGTAAGCCATCGTGGAGGTGATCCTGGAAAGCAGATCACGCATGATGCGTTCCCCCAGCTCAATCTTGTGATGGGCAAAGATGCGTTGTATCTTCATCGCCACGGAACAGAGAGACCACCTACCTGCCCGGCGGCTGGGATCTTCGCTGCGATTCTGAACTGGTACGTAAGAGCTCGATCTAGACAGAAGCAACCAAGGTGGCTGGACCCATAAAGATTATAGCGCGAACGGGGCGAAAGGGTAGCACCACATTCAAGCGTAGAGCGCATGTAGGGCGGGTTTCTTACCCGCCATCTTGCTTTTGCAACAACCACGGTTAAGTGTGGGGCTACCGGCGAAAGTGTGCAAGTTTCTAAATGTCGTGTTGTTTGTCATCTGCATATTCCTCTGCTATACTTCTGGGAGGGGCGTGAGGCGCCCCTTTGATCTGTCTTGGAGGGATAGGCCGTGCCTGAGTTGCCGGCTGGGATGTTGCGGCGTCTCTATCAGAAGGGGAGCCTGAGGAACACCGAAGACGGGTTTGAATTCGCCTTATTGAATACATTGGCGCCGGGTACGGTGATCGGTCTGGGGCCCATCGAGGTGGATGGGCAGATGTTTCCACCGGAGCAGATCACCGTGGTAGTGGGGCGATCCGAACGCGCTGCCCATCGGGTGAGCGCTCAGGGGCCGCTGGCCTTTCCTGTGAATGGGCGGATCCTCCTCCGGGTGACGGGGGAGCCACTGGCACCAGGGCGGCATACGCTGGTCATCAATGCTCAGCTTAAGGAGGTGGGGCCACTTCAGATCCAGGTGGAGGATCTTCTGACTGTAGACGATCCGGCAGATGGCTATTGACATCTCAGATGGGGTATGTTACATTAGAGTCACAACTGCATAACGGCTGGATGAACAGCGCGAGAGAGAACCCCTCTGAGGGGTCGCCGAAGGGGCATGGTCGGATCTGGGCCGGGGGGACCGACTAAACTCTCAGGCAAAAGGATCGCGCTGGGACAGCACTCTGGAGAGTCGTCGCAGGCCGATCTGCGGCGCACCGAAGGGGTAACCCGCCGGACGATGGCGGGGAATCTCTCAGGTAAGGGACAGAGGGAGCACCGGGCTGAATAGGTCCGCGCTCCCTTTTTGTTTTCGCCTTAGAGCAGGGTGGTATCATGCTCCTGGGAGGAGATGATGACAGAGGCGGGGTTGAGGCGAACAAGGCTGTATGACTGGCATGTCCAGGCGGGTGCTCGTATGGTCGAGTTCGCCGGCTGGGAGATGCCCGTTCAATATCCCACCGGCCCCATTGAGGAGCATAAGCGGGTGCGGGCCGCGGCTGGTCTCTTTGACATCGCTCATATGGGGAGGTTTCGGATCAGCGGCCCCCATGCTGAAGCCTTTCTCCAGGCCGTGCAGACCTGGGATATCCGCCGTACGAAGGTTCACGAGGCACATTACGCGCTCCTGTGCTATGACGATGGCGGCGTCGTTGACGATGTCTTCCTGTACCATCTCCCGGATGGTTGGCTCATGGTCGTTAACGCGGCCAACAAGGAGAAGGACCTCGCCTGGCTACAGGCTCACGTCGGCGATGCGGACGTCATCTTGCAGGACGTCTCCGACGAGATGTACATGGTGGCGTTGCAGGGGCCGCTGGCTCAGGCCATTTTGCAACGGGTGACGGACGTCGATCTCGCCCGCCTGCCGTTCCATGGCGTAACCCATGGAATGGTAGCAGGAGTCTCCACCCTCATCGGTGCCACGGGGTATACAGGGGAGTACGGCTATGAGCTGCTCTTCCCGGTGGATGAGGTCCGGCATGTGTGGGAGGCGCTGCTGGAGGCGGGCGAGCCGGAGGGGCTGATCCCCTGCGGCCTAGCGGCTCGCGATACTCTGCGGGCGGAGGTCTGTCTCCCGCTATATGGCCATGAGCTACATGCCGAGATAGATCCTATCAGCGCCGGGTTGAAGTTCGCCGTGCGCTTTGACAAGGGGGACTTCTTGGGGCGAAACGCACTCTTGAAGGTCCACCTGGAAGGGCCCGTGTATCGGCTGGTCGCCTTCGAGATGGTGGATCGAGGGGTACCCCGGCAAGGCTATGAGGTGGTTGCGGGCGATATCGCCGTGGGCGAGGTGACTACCGGCCTGTATAGCCCGTCTACCGGTCGTTATGTCGGGATGGCTTATGTGCTGGCTGAGTACGCGGCTGTGGGTACCGAGTTGGCTGTCGTCATCCGGGAACGACCACGCGCTGCCCGGGTAGTGCGCCGGCCGTTCTATACCCCCGCATATCGGAGGAAATGACGCTACGCAATACGCAATACGTAATACGTAATACGCCATGCGTAACGAGTAGTCCGTAAAGCGTAAAACGTAATTCGTAAAACGCAAGGTAAGGAGGCGAAGATGGACTACAAGTTTGATCCCACCGTGCGCTACGGTAAGACCCATGAGTGGGCCCGCGTGGAAGGAGATGAGGTCGTCGTGGGCATCAGCGACTACGCTCAGGATGCCCTATCCGACGTCGTATATGTGGAGCTGCCCGAGGTGGGGAGCACGGTGAAGCAGGGTGAGCCCTGCGCCGTTGTGGAGTCGGTCAAGGCGGCCGAAGACGTATACGCCCCTGTCTCCGGCGAAGTGGTCGCTGTCAACGAGGCCCTGACGGACACCCCGGAACTGGTCAATGAGGATCCCTATGGGAAGGCATGGTTCTTCCGTGTGAAGATGTCCAATCCCAGTGAGTTGGATAACCTGATGGATGCCGAGGCGTATAAGGCATACCTCGAGAGCGAAGTGCAATAAAGCAGACATGGAGCGTGAAGCGTGGAGCGGGAAGCGAAGATAGCATGCCATGATGTGGCATGAGGGAGGAATGAGGTATGAGTTACATACCGAATTCAGACGCGGATCGCGCGGAGATGCTGAAGGTCATCGGCGTGGGAAGCGTCGATGACTTGTTTCATGATGTGCCGGCGGCATATCGTTATCCACGATTGAATTTGCCTGCCCCCGTCTCCGAGATGGAGATCTTGCAAGAGTTGCAGGCCCTCAGCGAGGAGAACGTCGATCTGCCCCATGCCGCGTGTTTTCTGGGCGCTGGCGCCTATTACCACTTTATCCCCAGCGTCGTGGATTTCATCCTCTCGCGTTCGGAGTTTTACACCGCTTATACGCCCTATCAGCCAGAGATCAGCCAAGGGACGTTACAGGCGGCCTTTGAATATCAGAGCATGATCTGCGAGCTGACCGGCATGGACGTCTCCAACGCCTCCCATTACGATGGGGCCACATCTACGGCTGAGGCGGTCATCATGGCCTTGAACGTCCACCGGCGTCGCCGCCGCAAGGTCGTCATGTCGCCCGCCGTGCATCCCCAATATCGAGAGGTCGTGCGGACCTATACCCAGGGGATGGGGCTGACCATCGTGGGAGATGAGAAGCTCAGCAATGGCTTGGAGGAGCTCCTGGCATTGTGCGATACAGACACGGCCTGCGTGATCGTGCAATCGCCGGACTTCTTCGGCCGCGTGCTTCCTCCTAAGCGCCTGCGCGAGCTGGCTGATGGGGTCCACGCCCGGGGCGCCCTGTTGGTCGTGGTGGCTAACCCCATCGCGCTGGGGCTCTTGCAGCCGCCTGGCGCGTGTGGGGCTGATGTGGTGGTCGGTGAGGGGCAGGCTTTAGGGAACACGCTGAGCTTCGGTGGGCCGTATCTTGGCTTCTTCACCTGTCGTGAGGAACACGTCCGACGCTCCAGCGGGCGCATCGTCGGCCAGACGGTCGATGCCGAAGGCCGACGAGGCTATGTCCTCACCTTGAGCGCTCGCGAGCAGCACATCCGCCGCGCTAGGGCTACGTCGAACATCTGTACCAACCAGGCGCTGAACGCGTTGGCCGCCGCGGTGTACATGTCCGCTCTGGGGCGTCAGGGTTTGCGCCAGGTGGCCGAGCTGTGCTATCACAAGGCCCACTACGCCGCGGCACAGATCGCGGAGTTGCCCGGTTATTCGATCTGGTCCGAAGGGTTCTTCAACGAGTTCGTCGTGCGATGTCCCCAGCCGATCGATGTGACCAACCGTTTCCTCCTGGAGGAGTGGGGCATCATCGGCGGGTACGATCTAGGGCGCGATTACCCCGAGCTGAAGGGGCATATGCTCCTGTGCGTGACGGAGGTCAATACCCGGGATGACATCGATGACCTAGTGGAAGCGCTGCGGGAAGTGGCCGAGCAGGAGGGGGAGCGATGACGGAGCCTTTGATCTTTGAGATTTCTTCTCCAGGGCGCGTCGGCGCGTCCTTGCCCGAGTTGGACGTGCCTGAGGCGGAGATCCCGGCCGAGTGGGTGCGTGATGACCTGGCCTTGCCGGAGGTCGCCGAGGTCGATGTTGTCCGCCATTTCGTGCGTCTCTCGCAGATGAATTACGGGGTGGATGTGGGGTTTTATCCTCTGGGGTCGTGTACGATGAAGTACAATCCCAAGGTGAACGAGGTCGCCGCACGGCTGCCCGGCTTCGCCCACATCCATCCGCTGCAAGATCCAGATACCGTGCAGGGGGCCATGGCTCTGATGTACGAGCTTCAACGGTATCTGGCCGAGATCGGCGGGTTCGCGGCGGTGACGCTACAGCCGTCGGCCGGAGCGCATGGCGAGCTCACCGGCGTCCTCATCATGCGGAAGTATCTGTATGATCGGGGCGAGACCCAGCGTACGAAGATCCTGGTGCCGGATTCGGCTCACGGGACCAACCCGGCCTCGACGACCATGTCCGGGCTGGAGGTGGTCGAGATCCCTTCGGATGACCGGGGCAATGTGGACCTGGAGGCGTTGAAGGCGCATCTGGACGATACCGTCGTCGGCCTGATGTTGACGAATCCCAACACGTTGGGGCTGTTCGATGAACATCTGCTGGAGGTCACGCGGCTGGTGCACGAGGCCGGCGGGCTGGTCTATGGCGATGGAGCCAACTTCAACGCCATCCTGGGGATCTGTAAGCCGGGTGAGATGGGCTTCGACGTCTTGCATTATAACCTGCATAAGACGTTCTCCACGCCGCACGGCGGCGGCGGCCCCGGCTCTGGGCCTGTGGGCGTGGTCGAGGAACTGGCGCCGTATCTTCCTGGACCGATCGTCGATCAGGAGATGACGGACGAAGGCCCCAGATATGTATGGCGCACGCCGGAGCGGAGCATAGGCCGGGTGAAGAGCTTCTGGGGCAACTTCGGCGTGATGATTCGGGCCTACACGTATATTCGCATGTTGGGCGCGGAGGGTTTGCGCGCCGTGGCTGAGAACGCCGTGATCAACGCGAACTATCTGGAGGCGCGGCTGAAGGACGTGTATCCGGTGCCGTACGGCCACCGCACGTGCATGCACGAGTTCGTCGCTCAGGGGAAGATCGAGGGCGCGCCGGACGTGAGGGCGGTGGACATCTGCAAGCGGCTCATCGACTATGGGTTCCACCCGCCGACGATGTATTTCCCGCTGATCGTGCACGAGGCGCTGATGATCGAGCCCACGGAGACGGAGAGCAAGGACACGCTGGACGCCTTCGTGGACGCGATGCTTAAGATCGCGGAGGAGGCCCGATCCGATCCCGAGCTGTTGCATACAGCGCCACACAATACGCCTGTGCGTCGTCTAGATGAGGTCCGTGCCGCGCGCCATCCCGTGTTGCGGTACCGACCTCAGCGTTATGAATAAAATGTCATCCTAGTGAATAAACTTGTTCATGCAAAGTTCATCTATTCGTGTTATCTTATCGTTACTATGAGAAAGCCTGATTTCTTCCCCCTGATTGACCCAGAGTTGTAAAGAAGCCTGGCTGCTGGACTGAACATCTGATTCCGCAGTAGAGGCGACCAGCCGGTCACCCTACTGTGGATCTGTATTGACCGGGGGCTACAAAGAAGTTGCGCTGTTTATTTTTGTGGACGATCGTGTAAACAAGAGAAGCGAATTTTGTGACCGATATCCCCCACTTGTCCTATTGGACCAGATCCGAAGATCGAGTAGCATCTAGTTGCGACATTCGGTTGTTTGATTTGCAGGTTTTGGGAATGGATCGTATGACATCCACTCTACAGTGAGGAGGTGAAAGATGCAGCGACGGGGATTTGTAGTTTTAAGTGCCTTAGTGTTAAGCGCTTTGATCGTGAGCTTCACCGGCATCGCTCTGGCAGCTCCGATGGATCCACCCGTGGAGCATCGGGTGAAGTTCAGCGGCATCGTTCGGGAGGTGCCTGCGGGAGGTTTGGGCGTTTGGAAGATCGAGACCCGGCGTGGGCTGGTCCAGGTGGAGGTGACCGCACAGACGCGCGTCATCAATGGCCCGGCGGCTCCCGGTGACTATGTCCGGGTGATCGCTCAAAAGCGAGAGGGTACGGACACTATGTGGGCTGAGGTCATCCTCGTACGTCGTGCTGAGACCCAGCCCAGGGAGATCGAGTTCCGGGGGATCATCCGGGCCATGAACGATGGCGTCTGGATCATCGGGCACGTTGCGGTACAGGTGACCAACGAGACCGTTATTGAGGGGAATCCTGATGTTGGTGATCTGGCCGAAGTCGAGGCGGTATATCGCGATGGGCAGGTCGTGGCGACAAAGATCGAAGTGAAAGATAGGGAGGACCGTCCCGCGCAGATTGAGTTCGAGGGGATCATCGAATCCTTCGGACCCGATGCGTGGGTCATCAGTGGCCAGACAGTGGTGATCACCGGGACGACGGTCATCGTGGGCAATCCACAAGTCGGCGCCGTTGCCGAGGTGCACGCGGTGGTGCAGGATGACGGTACGCTGGTGGCCACGCGCATCGTGGTCAGGCCGCCTCGACCGGAGTTTGATGAGGATGATGTGAAGTTCTCCGGTGTGATCCAGCGCCAAGAGGAGGGCACGTGGGTTGTCTCGAATATCACCGTCCTGGTCGATGAATCCACCCGGATCGATACCCGTCACGGTCCGGCGGAAGTGGGCGTGCGTGTGGTCGTCCATGCCCAGGTAGTGCCCGTCGAGGGCGGCTGGGAGTTACATGCCCGCCACATCAAGGTACTGGCTCGTGTGGGCGACCCGGCCGTGGTGAAGATCGAGGGCACGCTGTACAGCATGGACGGCGCTCAGTGGGTGGTGGGGGGTATCCAGATCCAGGTGCCACCTGCTGCAAGGGTTGAGGGTACGCCGGAGGTAGGCGCTGAGGTAGAGGTGCTCGTCGTCCTGGAGGACGGCGTCCTGGTCGCCGTGAGAGTGGAGGTGGAGACTCCGGAGCCGACCGAGACGCCCGAGCCCACGGAGACACCTGAACCAGGCGAGACACCTGAGCCTACCGAAACTCCGGAGCCAACCGAAACTCCTGAGCCTACCGAGACTCCGGAGCCGACCGAGACACCCGAGCCCACCGAGACACCTGAACCAGGCGAGACACCTGAACCTACGGAAACGCCTGAGCCGACCAAGACACCCGAGCCGACCGAAACTCCTGAGCCCACCGAGACTCCGGAGCCGACTGAGACCCCAGAGCCTCCTGAGGTCCGGTTTGTGGGGCAGATCCTGAGCCTTCTGGAGGGCGGGGTGGTCGGGATCTGGAACGTTGGCGGTGTCTCGGTAGTGGTGACGGAAGAGACGGGGATAGAGGGAACGCCGGCCGAGGGAAAGATGGCCGGAGTGGAAGGGTTCTGGCTCCCCTCGGCTCAGGTGCAGGCTGAGGAGATCCGCATTCGGGGACACTAAATCTTCCTTATCACATGGAGATGGCGGGAGGCGGGCACGTGCGCGTACGTGCCCGCTTCCCTGCGTGTATAAACGGCTTGTGGAAGTTATAGAAGGTACCTTGATCTCCTGTTACAAGATCGGTATCGATGAGGCGGAGGTGGAAGATGGGCTTGCCATGGCGAATATGGCCTCATATCATAGGTAGTGTATTGATCGCAATGTTGGTATATCCCTGGATCGCCTGGACACAGCCTGTGGCAGCGATGGCGTCAGGCTGGATGGACCCTGTCAACCTTTCTCAATCCACAGCCGATTCCACCAGTCCGGCAGCCGTGGTCGTCAATGGCCGTCTTCATGTCGTCTGGGAGGAGGATGGGCAACTCTACCATCGATATCAGACGGATACGGGCTGGTCGGCCACGGTGGCCATTGGCTCTGGATCGGAGCCCGCTCTGGCCGCTGATGGGAACGGACAACTGCATCTGGTATACGTGGATGTCTTCGGCGGCAATGCGGAGATTCTCTATCGCTCCTGGAAGGCGGGTAACGGCTGGACGGCAGCGGTCAATGTCTCTCGCACCACAGCCGCCTCAGCTACGCCCGATATCGCCGTCTCCAGTGATGGCCGCCTGCATGTGGTGTGGGTAGATGACGCGCTGACGGATCCCTGGGTCTTTTACGCGGCGTCCAGCGATGGCCTGGTCTGGGAGAGCAGCCCTGTGTCGGATGCCTTCGGGACCGGACCTCAGATCGCCGTCGACGCGGCGGGACGCCCCCATGTGCTCTGGGTGGAACCGTATAGTTTTGATGATCCGCTGGAGGTCTTCTATACTCGATGGACGGGAAGTGAGTGGACATTGCCGGAGGATGTATCCAATACACCCACGGCGAATTCTATAAAGGGAGTACTAGTGCTGGACGCTAAGGGCACGCCGTGGGCAACCTGGCAGGAGAAGGTGAATGGACGGTGGCAGGTCTGGACCGCGCCGCGTCTCACGACGGGATGGGGTGCCCCTTCCGTCCTGGCCCAGGCGGGGAAGGATCTGATGGAGCCCGTGTTGGCGGCAGGAAGTCAGCTGGTTCAGGCATGGGTGATCAGCGATACCCTGCAGGTGCGTTGGTTCGATAGCCGTTGGGGTGTTCCGGAGACGATCTGGCAGGATCCTGATGGCATCACTCAGCCCGTCTTGGCCCCTGATACGAGCGGCGATGTGTGGGCCGTATGGAGCAGCCCGGACGATACAGGGGCTGGTGAGATATTCGCCAGCCGCGGTAGATGGATGCGTTTTCGACTCTATCTGCCGCTACACGTTCGACGAGTACCATGAGGGAGGAACCGCTAAGAACGCAAAGGGCACGGAGGCTTTAAGAACCACTCATTATTGGCATGGACCACCACCAAGGCAACGTCGTACTCGATCTTAGGATTCAGTAGGGGCACGGCGGCGCCGTGCCCCTACTACCTTATTCCGCATCCAATCTACGAGCTCGGGCGTTTGTGTTGGGAGAAGGACTTTGACGTGCCTGAGTGCTCAATAAGGTGAGCGTGTGCAGGCCCCACATGAGCCACCAGTTGGGCGTTACCAGATA
>DUEN01000052.1 GCA_011176545.1 Caldilineae bacterium
CACCCCCGTTTGACCGATGCGCACATCGGCCGGAAACACATCACGAGGCCGCGCCGTCCAGGCGAAAGCCAGCGTGACCCGGTTGAGCCCGCTGCGCATCGTCCCCGGCGGGATCTGGAACCAGTACATCTCCCAAGCCGGTGCTAACGTCACGGGCTCGCCCACTTCCTGCCCGTTGATGATGACTCGCATGGTCTGCGGGGATGCCCCGGGATAATCGAAGGGATGCACGCGCAGGGAGAGCCTGTACGCGGGCGCGGGCGTATCCAGGCGCACCGGTAAGAACAGGCGCGCCTCCCTGGCTCCGACCCAGTTCGCCGTGGCCCCGAAGATCTGCTCATCATCATGCCAGCCCTCGCCGCGGTAGGCCGCCGAGCCCTCGACACCCAGGTCCAGGGCGAAGTCCGGTCGGCCCGCCGGCTGGCGCACCCGATAGGCCTGCACGCCGTCGCGGTCGTATATTGGCTCCGGCTCGACCGGGAGCACGCTCAGCACATAATCCCGCGTGGCCGCGTAGGTGTCCGCGTAAGGGAAGCGTCCCGGGATGGGCGGGAGGATGATCAGATAGCGCACGTCGTACAGGTACATGAGCCCGGCCGCCTGGGCACGCGCGGCCGCGTCCACCTCGGGAGGCACGGGCCGGCCGAACTCGGTCTCCGTGATGGCCTGGAACAGCGGCAACCTGCGGAAATACGCCATCTTGAACTCGGGAGCACGGCTGATGTTCCCGCCCAGTATGGGCTTGCCGTGGACCGTCTGATAGTACTGCACCTGCGTCCGCTCCGATCCGAAGACGCCAAAGGAATTCCGCCAGCCCAGCGGCAATTGTAGGATGGCGAACTCGCCGGGCTCGCGGGCGAGCTGCTCGTAGATCGGGGGCACGCGGGCGTCGGTTAACGGCGCGGGGACGGCCGCGTGCTCGAACAGGATCCCCGCGGCCAAGACGACGGTCAGGACATATCCGACGCGCGCCCGCAGCCCACGCCGACCGACCTTCCGCGCGCACCAGGCGATCGCATAAGCGGCCAATACGGCCACTCCTAACATGAGGATGACGCTGTTTCGGTTCGGCGCCCGATTAGCCCTCACGAAGGGAATGTAATGCAGGAGGGCGAAGGGCATGGGGAAGGTGACGCCCCGATCGCCCAGCAGATGATCGAGGCTGAACTCATAGCGGCCGTTGATCTGCAACAGCGGGCCCAGACAGAACGCGCCGAAGAGCAGGGCGACCCATCGCCAGGGGCGTCCCCACTTCCCGGTGACCGCGGCCCCGACCAACGCCAGCGCCAGGGTGATCCACCCGATGAACACGGTGTTGATGTCGGAGAATCGCGCCGTGCCCTCCTCCACGGCGCGCAACGCCCGGCGCCAATCTTCACCCCAGATAGGGTGGAGCGCGGTCGGCGTGATGAACCCCAGCAGGTCCGTGCTGAGCTTCAGCCCCTCCCCCCATCCCTCCAGCGCGTAATCGCCGCTGATGAACTCGCGCACGATGGGCACCAGCACCGGTCCCCACAGGATCGCGGCCACAGCCGCCAGCACGGCCAGGCGGCCGACCAGGGAAGTCACAGCACGCCGCTTCTCATCGCCTGAGATCGAGGCGCGCGCCACCGATAACACATGAAACGCCACGAGCATGAGGGTCAGGATCCCCAGGAACACGGCGAAGATCATCTCTGCCAGGGCGGCCAGGGCGAAGAAGAGCCCGGCCAGGGCCGCGTCTCGCCATCCGGGGCGGCGCAGAGTGCGCACCAAGTAGAGCGTGTAAAACGGAATCCACTGCGTCGTCACCATGTCGTAGTGTCCCAGCGCGGCGTAGACGGCCCGATTGGAGCCGAAGGCGTAGATGAGGCCGGCGATGAGGGGAATCAGATGTCCGGCGGGGCCGGATGGCAGCCAGCGTCGGTCGGCCAGCAACTGACGGGCCAGCAGGTAGGCGCCATACCCGCTGAGCGCCGTCGCCAGGATCAGCGTGGCGTTGGAGGCGGGAACGAGCCCCCAGGCCAGCAGCAACGGAAGCCCCACCAGCGCGTTGAAGAAGTTGTACGTATAGAGGATGAGGTCAATGCCTAACGGATACCAGATGAGCTCACTATGGAGCGGCGAAGTACGCAGATCGAGCAGGGCGTGTTTGAAGTACCAGATATTCCACAGGAAGGTGGACTCATCGAAGGCCCAGGTGTCGGTGCCGGGGGTGTGCGTCGCGAAGCGCAGCGCGAGCGGATAACTGAGGAGCAGGGCAAGCCCCAGGAAAATCGCCAGGATGAGCCATTGCCAGCGTGTACGCATCATCATGCTTCTTTCGGCCTGACGGGCGCTACGGCGTCAGGGTGATGGAAAGCTCGATCCGATCCGTCATCGGCTGTCCCGCCTCGTCGAGGAGCGAAAGCCGTTCCCCCGTGCGCCAGTCGTACCACCCCAGCGCGATGGTATACTGGCCAGCGGGCGCGCCCGGCGGCAGGGCCACTTCGATCTGATCACGCACCGGCTCGCCGAGAGGCCAGGCATCGGTGGGGAAGAGCCCGGCGACCGGGATCGTGTCCGCCTGGGCGACGAGCTCGCCGGCTTCGTTGAGCAGATGCAGGAACAGGGTGTAAGACTTCTCCGGCGGTCGCGTGAACCGCCACACCAGATCGACGATCACCCGGGCTGGATCGCCGATGGCGGGCCGCATCTGGATGTCCAGTAACTGGAGCCCCGCGCTGAACTCGGCCGGGATGATCTGAGGGAGCGGGAAATCGGGGGCAGGACCGCCGGGCGACAGCCGCGCCTCCACCATCCCCGGGTGATCCATACGGACGCGCACCGTGTAGGGCCCCAGCGGCGCGTCCTGGCCGATGCTCACCTGGTGCCAGGTGACCACCACGTCGCCCGCGTGCCACTCGCCGTATCGATAGGGGAACGGCCCGGCCCAGATGCCGCGCGGCGTCCTCCTGGCGTCCTCCACCACGATCTGGACGGTGGGCGCATCGACGGGCGAGGCATCCTCGGGGGGATCGCTCACCTCCCAGTAGAGCATGACCTCCGCCGTGCCGCCCGGCCGGGCCTCGCCCACGATGCCATATCCGATGAGCCGGGGGAGCCCCTGGCCAGGTAACCCCTGCGTCCGCGGCGGGGGAGCGCCCTTATCCACGCGATACACCTCCAGCCCTGGATCGCCGCCGGGGCTCTTCATGATGGCCAGAGGCGTCATCACCGGGAGCAGCCGATCCAGTCGCTCACGGTCGGGCATCGCCGAGTTGCCTAACAGATAGATCGCGCCCTCAGGCGGCGGCATGAGCATGGCCTGACGGGCGTCGAACCACCGCAGACGCGGGTCGTACTGCTCGAAGAACTCGGTCAGCGGGACCTCTTCATACAGCAACATGAAGGAGGGATGTCGGTAGATGTCGGCCGAGATGTACGCCAGCCGGTCGGGCTCATGGCGCTTCAGCCAGTGAGCGGCCGCGACCACATCCCCGTCGAAGGCTTCGAATGCCCCCTGGGAACGCCCCCACGAGACGAAGTACGCCCACCAGTTCACCGTGGCGTGGAAGACAAGGGGGCCGGCCAGAGCCGCCAGGAGGGCGACCCGGCGGTTGCGCGGGGTCGCCCGAGATTCGACCCATTGCGCGACCTGCCATGCTCCGATGGCGGGGAAGAAATAAAGCCCGGGCAACACCCCCAGC
Organism: Caldilineae bacterium; assembly: GCA_011176545.1. Taxonomy (GTDB): domain Bacteria; phylum Chloroflexota; class Anaerolineae; order DUEN01; family DUEN01; genus DUEN01. Next base: position 3,669 of record DUEN01000052.1, read on the forward strand.
GCCCGCGGCAGGGCGGGGATACGATCTACAGCCAGGAAGGTGGGGATCATCATGATCGGCCACCAGAGGAGCAGGAACAGATAACGTCGCCGGCGCCACCGCTGGATCAGATAGATCACGCCGACGATGGCCAGCGCGCCGGTGACGAGATCGAACACGGGACGGCCCGGCAGGTTATAGAACCAATCGCGATCCCCCAGCCCGGCTATGAAGAACTGCAGCGTGTTGGCGAACAGGGCCAGGAACGATTTCATGACCGGATTTCCCGAGTTCACGCGGGGGTTGCCGACGAAGACCTCGCTCGCGCGCGCGGTAAAGCTCCCCGGGTGTTGGATGAAGTATCGAAACAGCGGGATGAAGACCAGGCCAGCGATCCCGTACATCGCCAGGATGCCGCCGGGGAAGCGTCGTAGGATGGACGGACGCCCTCTACGCCCGTTGATCCACCACTCCACGGCGATGTAAAGCCCCAGGAAGACGGGCACCAGCCGCGCGGCGGTGTAAAAGTACAGGTTCACCCCCAACGCGAGCCCGGCGCCGGCCAGCCATCGCCAATCCCGACGGTTGATCCCTCGCCAGAACGCCCAGAAGGCCAGTGTCGTCATCAGGGGCGTGAACACGCCGCGCACGCCGAAGCGGCTGAAGTGTACGTGCCAGAAGCTGGTGGCCAGCCACCCGGCCGCCAGCAAGGGCACCGGCGTCCCTTCCAGGTCGGTACGCCGCAACAGCTCCCGCCCCAGCCAATAGGTCATCAGCACGGTGATCAGCCCGGCGGCGATGGAGGGAAAGCGCACGGCGAACTCGTTGACGCCGAAGAGGAGGAAGCTGAGGGCGACGAGGTACATGTGGAGCCCCTCGCGCCCGTAATTGGCGGGGAAGAACACCCCGCCCCGGCCGGCGAGAACATCCAGGGCATCCAGCCCATCGACCGCCTCATCGCCGAAGAGGCCCGGGGGGATGGCCCCGATCTGCCATAGCCGGAACGCCGCTGCGACGACCAGCAGCAAAAACAGCGGGCCGAAGGGCAAGCGTCGGCGGAGGAAAGCTCTCATCACAGTATCAGCCAGGAATGGCGACGAGATAACGATGGTGAGCCCAGATCGCCTTGATCCGCCAGGGGAGAGGGGCTCGCTCTAGCCACGCGTGGCGCATGACGCGATCATAGAGATCCGGCTCCTGCCCCAGGTAGTAGGCCATCGTGGACCAGCGCCAGCTATCCCCGCTAAACCGGGAAGTCAGGCGCGCCGAACGGATGCCCAGGCGACGTAGCACCTCGCTGGCGGGCATCACCGTGTCGGGCCAGGGGGGGACGTCTAACACCCCCTGTTCGACGACTCGGGCGCCGGCCTCCTCGATCACCTGACGGATGCGGCCCATCCGCGTCCAACGCTCATCCACCGTCCGAAAGAATCCTCGATCGATGATGTACTTGCGCACGAAATAACCGATTTGCCATCGGTTCGGCATGGCTACGAACACGACTTTCCGAGCACATCGCACCAGCTCGCGCAGCAGGCCGGCCGGGTCGGGTAGATACCACAAGCCAGCCCATTGCCAGCACAGGTCGAAGGCATCATCCCCGAAGGGCAGGGAACCCCAGTCGGCCTTGCCCACGTGCACCAACGTGACGTCCAGGCTCAGCTCATCCCAAATCCGCTGCACGCCGGCTAAGCGTTCGGGCTCGTCGTCCACCAGGGTGACGCGACACCCTGCCTGGGCCAGGGCCACGCTGTTGATGCCGCTGACCCCGGCCATGCCGTACAGCGGCGCCTCCAGGACCGAACGGATGTCATATCGCGCCCGCAGCGTGTTCAGGTAGTCGTTGAGAACGAAGCGCTCATAGACCAGGCCCAGCCCCTCGTTGTAATCGCTGAGATAGCGCTTCCAGACCAGTTCGGTCACCTGTGAGCCCCCTATATGCTGGCGAGCCGTCATCCGACGGAGCCGCTCACCCCGAGGACTGGCCGTCTTCAGGGGCGAACGTGATGATCAACCGATCGCCCTCATAGCGCGCCCCGGCCACCTCCAGCCCCGCCAGCACGCGTGGCAGCATGAGATTGCGCTTCCAATTACCGATGCGGATGACCAGCTCGTCGTGGGATGTCTTAGTGAGCTGAATGCGGGAGCGATCGGCCAACGGCAGCGGCAGGCTGAGGTGATATCGATCCCCCCGCTTGGTGATGCGTTGGGTGCGGCCCTTATGAAATACCTGCGTCGGGTCCTGCTCGCCGAAGATGGCCAGGGCCATCTTATGAAGCATCTCCCACCCGACCACTTCCTGGTCGAACAGGGGCACGTCGAAGATGGGCAGCGGACTGAAGGCTTCCTCGATGACCTGATGATGGCGTTCCTGGATCTCCTTCCAGGCGGCGAAATAGCCGTGCGCGGCCTGGCCGGGGATCATGCGATTGCAGATAATGGCGTCCGTAACATATCCGTACAGGCTCAGATAGGTGAAGGCCCGCTGCGCCTCCTTGATGACCATCTTCTCGGGATTGACCACGATGCGAGCGGTAGCATGTGCTGGATCACTGAGCAGTTGGTGCATCCGGTCAAGCTGGCGGAGAAGCTCAGCGACGGCATCAAACACAGCATCGTCCGGCAGGGGGACATCGGTCACCGCTTTCAGGACGGGACGCGCCACCTGCATCGCCTTGCGCTCGATGGGGAAGATCTTCTCCAGATACCAGCGCGCCATCTCGGGGAAGGCTAGTAACTGTAGCGTCGCCCCGGTTGGCGCGCAGTCCACGATGATCACGTCGTATTCGCCGGTATCGTTTAGGTAGGTGATCTGCATCAGGCTGGCCAGCTCCTCCATGCCAGGCAGGACGCTAATCTCCTCGGCGATCAACTCGTCCATTCCCCGCCAGGCGAGGAGCGCGGCCAGATATTCCTGGACTTTGCCCCAGTACTTTTCCATCTGATAGAGGAGATCGATCTCCTGTCCCCACAGGTTTGGAGCGATCTCCGTGGGCTCCGGTCCGATCGGCCGATCGAAGCTATCCGCCAGGCTGTGGGCCGCGTCCGTACTGAGCACAATCGTGCGATATCCCAATTCAGCGCAACGCACCGCGGTCGCCGCGCTGACGCTGGTCTTCCCTACGCCTCCCTTGCCCGTGTACAGGATGATACGCGCTCGTCTCTCATCTACCTCTCCCATCTCTCCACCCTATCCACGCCTCTCTACCTTTTGAAGGAACCTCTATAGATCTTCGCCTAAATAATGAATCCTGGTCTCCAGAAATCGATGGGGCTCTTGTAGAGGCGACCGGCCGGTCGCCCCTACAGGATTCGCACATCATTATGAGGTTATCCAAGCCCTACTTTCGGTCCCAGCAGTTTATCCGAAACGATCTATGAAGCCGAATATTCCTTTCGTCGCGCGAAGGTCAAAAAGACACGAAGCCCCACAGACACCAAGTAGGTTAAGGAGACCAGCTCTACTGCTCTATATCCCTACATAATCGCGGCGACTTTCCATAGCCGCCTCTACTATGCTGCTAGGGCGTGCGCTCCACCTGCTCACGCTCGCGGAAGACCCGATAGTCCACCGTCGGGAACGGATTGTCCAGCTCCTCGATCTCGCGCAGGAAGCGGAGGTCGTCCTCTGTCAGTGAGCCCCGCCGTGCGAGGCTCATCAGATGGTTGAACCGCGCCAGGTGCCCCTGGAACCGATCGATGGCGTACTCTCGCGCCTGTCCCGTCGTGATGAGGAAGGGCCAGTCGCTCGCCTCTAGCAGGAGCAGCTCCCGCGCGGCCTGGTTGAGCACCTCCGCCAGCGTGCCTTCGGCATCCGGATACTGGGCGACCAGCTCCTCCATCGCCCGCTCGGCGGCGTGGATGAGCGGCCACATCCATTCCGTATCCGGGTTCAGCCACGTCCAGTGTCCTCCGCCGTTCCCCCACGAGCTCTCCGGGATCTCTAGCACCTCCTCCGGCGGATGGGCCTCCAGATAGGCTCGAGCCGTGGTCAACTCGACCTCTGGATCCTGGCTCAGGCGGCGTAATACCTCCTTCAGCCAGGCGACGCCCTCGAACCACCAATGGCCGAACAGCTCGGTATCGTAGGCGGAGATGATGACCCCGTACTCGCCCGTGCGGTCGTGATATTCGCGTAGGCGTTCCTTCACCAGGTGAGCGAAATGGTCAGCGTGAACGTTCACCTGTTGGAAGGCCGGGTATGGATCGTACAACTCCTTCTGCCCCAGATCGACTCGCGCCCCGGTGATGCGCCAATATTGGAGGCCAGAGACATCATCCTTGCGATGAAACTCCCGATAGAGGAAGTCCCCTGGATAGCCATGAGAGGCGGACCAGACCTGCATGCCGGTGCGTTCGTCACGGCCGAACACGGCCACATCAGCGCCGCGGACGTAATAGGGGCGGAACGTCGTCCCCGCGCGGGCCCGGGGCCTGGTGTACTCCTGTACGACCAGCTTTCGCTTGGGGATAGCTCCGTACGGGCCAATCGCGTCCCCTGCCGCCTTGCCGACCACATCGCCGCCCTCGATCACGTGCGTGTCGGTGAAGAAGTACTGGATGTTGAAGTCGGCCAGGAACTCCTCGATGCCGGGCTTTACATAAGCGTGGCCGTCCACTTCCTTGATATAGGCGGGGCGATAGCCGCATTCGGGCAGCCAGATCCCGCGCGGGAACTGTCCCATATGCCGGTGGGTGGTTTCAACTCCTGTACGCAGTTGGCCGTAGATGCTGGAATCGCGCTCCAACAGGGGCGTATAGCAATGCGTGGCCATGGAGGTCAGCACGTCGATGACGCCCATCTCCTGGAGGCGTCGGAACGCGCCGACCAGGTCCCGTCGATAGCGCTCCCGGAATGACCGCTGGATATCCAGGTACCAATCGCGATACCACTGAGCCAGGTAACGGAGGTGATCCCGTCGTCGCTGTTCTGCCTCGGCGGCCTCCTCATCGATAAGGGGCGGAGGAGGCGGTAGATCCGGGGCCTGTTCCAGTTCAGCCAGCGCTTGCTGGACCTCCTCGTCCTCTTCGTCGAGCCCCTGTTCAGCGGCCTCCTCCAGCAGCGCGCGCCGGCGTTGCTCCAGAGCTGCCTGGCGGCGCGCTGAGGCCGCGTCGTAGTCCCTTCGCCATTCCTCAAGCACTGGCCGGCTGAACCTCTCGATATCCGCCTCCGCGAGGGCCACTCGCTCGTCCAGGTAGACGTCGAAGTGGTTGAGCACATCCGGATCGGCGATCTGCTCCAGGAGGATGGGGGTGAGGCCGATCGTGAGTCGAGGTTGCTCGCCCTCCTCTACCAGGTCGTAGAGGGCGTTCAAGAGGGGGATGTACGTCTCCGCCATGGCCTCATGGAGCATCTCCTCACCATGGGGCCAGCGGCCCGCGCGGCGCACGTACGGCAGATGGGTATGTAAGACGAACACAAAGGCCCCGATGCTCTTCGTCATGCTGCCTCCTTAGCCAAGTCCCCAGGGAGCGATCCCAATCGCGTGCAGGCATTATACCATCCTGGACAGTGCATTGCCAATCACTGCGGGAACCATAGGTCTCCAGAGCATTGACGGAGCCCTTCATCTACGGTATACTTGGGACAAAGGCAGGGGAGATCTGGCGATTGGGGATTAGAGATTAGGGATTAGGGGGTAGGGTGACCGCTGCATCCTCTTCTTCCGTCGCGGTAAGCCCCAGGGACCGTCGGCGAGTGCGCTGGTTGGCGATACAGGAACAGCTCACCGGGTATCTCTTCATCTCTCCTGCTGTCCTGTTGATCACGGTTTTCGGCTTGTTCCCCATAGGGTACGCCTTTTATATGAGCCTGCATCGCTGGCGGGTGCGCAGGGGCGGGTTCATCGGCATCGCCAACTACGAGAAGGCCATCGGGGATTGGGTTGGGGCTTTGATCTTTGCCGCGGGGTTCGCCCTGATCGCCCTGGCCTACATCGTGTGGGATCACGCGACCAAGGTGGAGGAGGAGCGTAGGCCCCTCGTGAAGCTCGCGGCCGTGCCCGTCCTCGTCATCGCTGGCCTTGTCATCTCCCACGGATGGGGACGTATGCTAGCGGCCGGGGATGAGGATTTCCTCAATTCGCTTCGCATCACGCTCTATTATGCCATGGGCACCGTCCCCATCGAGATCGGCGTGGCCCTGGTCCTGGCGTATATCCTGTTTCAGAAGATCCGGGGCCAGGAGCTGTTTCGCATGATCTACTTCCTGCCCTATATCACGCCCGTGGTGGCCACCGCCGTGGTCTTCCGCACGATCTTCAGCCCCCGGGAGACGTCCTTGATCAATCAGGTGCTTTCCATCGTGGGGATAGGGCCTTATAAGTGGCTGTTCGAGCCCAGGCCGTTCACACAGGTGATCCTGGGATGGGATCTGGATGGCTTCTGGGCCGGCCCCAGCATGGCCCTGGTGTCCATCATCTTCTACGGGATCTGGACGTACGTCGGTTACAATACCGTCATCTTCCTGGCGGGGCTGGGATCCATCCCGAGAGAGCTTTACGAGGCGGCCGAGATCGATGGGGCGAACAACTGGCAACTCTTCCGACACATCACGCTGCCGCTGCTCTCCCCGGTTACCTTCTATCTCTCCCTGATCGCCTTTATCGGCACGTTTAAGGCGTTTAATCATATCTATGTGATGCGTATGCCCTCGGCGCAGGGCACGGTAGACACGGCCAGCGTGACCATTTTCGATACGTTCTATAAGGCGAACCA
>DUEN01000053.1 GCA_011176545.1 Caldilineae bacterium
ATTACTCGTGGCTGAAGCTGTTCCAGGACATGTATGCTGGCAAGATCAAGGGGTTCTTCGCCTGGGGGCAGAACCCTGCCGTGGGCGGGGCTCATGCCAACCTCAATCGCAAGGCTATGGAGAATCTGGATTGGATGGTGGCTGTCAACCTGTGGGATACGGAGACATCCAGCTTCTGGCGGCGGCCCGGCGTGGATCCTACCACCATCCAAACAGAAGTGTTCCTGTTGCCGGTGGCTACCTCGGTGGAGAAGGAGGGCAGCATTACCAATTCCGGACGCTGGGCCCAGTGGCGCTGGAAGGCGGTGGATCCGCCGGGTGAGGCCAAACCCGATTCGTGGATCATCAATCAGTTGATGATCCGCCTGCGGAAACTCTATGCTGCCGATCCCGGCCCTAATCCCGATCCCATCCTCAAGCTGGCCTGGGATTATGGCGAAGACGGGGTTGACATCGAGAAGGTCGCCAAGGAGGTCAATGGCTGGGCCGTGAGCGACGTGAAGGACGCGGACGGCAATGTCATCGTCCCGGCGGGAAAGCAGGTTAAGAACTTCACGCAGCTACGCGACGACGGCAGCACCGCCTGTGCGAACTGGCTCTACTCTGGTAGCTATAACGAAGATGGCAATATGATGGCCCGTCGGGATGACACCGACACGCATCCGGCTGGCATAGGGCTGTATAGCAACTGGGCCTGGGCGTGGCCGATCAATCGGCGCATCATCTACAACCGTGCTTGTTGTGACAGCCGAGGCGTTCCTTTCGATCCGAAACGGTTCGTCATCCGCTGGAATGCGGCGGAGAAGAAATGGGAAGGCGATGTGCCTGATGGCGGCTGGCCGCCTGGCGCCAAATACGCTTTCATCATGAAGCCAGAGGGCCACGCGCGGATCTTCGGCCCTGGCTTGGCCGATGGTCCGTTCCCTGAGCACTATGAACCATGGGAGAGCCCGGTGCCCAATATATTGCACCCGGACACTCCCACAAATCCGGCCTTCCAGCCTTGCCGCCCGGAGATCAGCGAAGCCTCCGATCCCAGCCGCTATCCGATCGTCGCCACGACCTTCCGCGTATCTGAGCACTGGCAGAGTGGTGCCATGACGCGTAATCTGCCGTGGCTGGTCGAGATGCAGCCGGAGATGTTCGTCGAGATGAGTCCTGAGTTAGCGGAGGAGAAGGGCATTCAGAATGGGGATAAGGTCATCGTTGAGTCGATACGCGGCTCCATCGAGGCTGTGGCCCTGGTCACCCGCCGATTACGTCCGTTCCATCTGAACGGGCGCATTGTCCATCAGATCGCGATGCCCTGGCATTGGGGCTACAGGGGGCTGACCGTCGGCGGCAGCGCGAACGAGCTTACCCCTCCCGTTGGTGACGCCAACACCATGATCCCCGAGACAAAGGCATTCCTCTGCGAGGTCAGGAAAGCGTAGAAAGGCGGTGATGAGAGAATGGCGAAAGGGATGCTGATCGACCTAACCCGATGCATCGGATGCCGCGGGTGCCAAGCTGCCTGTAAACAGTGGAACAACCTGCCGGCCGAGATGACCTACAACTGGGGCAGTTACGAGAACCCACCGCGACGATCCGCGAGGACCTGGACCACCGTGACCTTCCATGAGATGGCTGAGAGTGACCGGTTCGCCTGGGTGTTCGCGAAACGCCAGTGCATGCATTGCGAGGAACCGGCATGTACGGCAGCCTGTATCGTGGGTGCGTTACGGAAAACCTCTGAAGGCCCGGTGGTCTATGATGATCGCAGGTGCATGGGCTGCCGTTATTGCATGATGGCATGCCCCTTCGGTGTTCCAACCTTCGAGTGGGACAAGCCGGTGCCGTATATCCGCAAATGCACTCTCTGTGCTGACCGACTGGCTGAGGGGATGGATCCGGCTTGTGCCAAGGCCTGCCCGACCGGCGCCATCCGCTTTGGTGACCGCGAAACGCTCCTGGAGGAGGCCCGAGCGCGTGTACAGGCCCACCCGGATAAGTATGTAGATCATATCTATGGAGAGAAGGAGGCAGGGGGCACCTCGATACTGTATCTCTCTTCTGTGCCCTTCGATAAGCTAGGCTTTCCGGCGCTGGAACCCAGACCTATGCCCCGTTATGCGGAGGTGGCTATGGCGAGCGTGCCGCCCACCATCGTTGTCGTCTCGGTCGCTATGGGTGGGATCTACTGGGTGATCAAGCGTCGGGAGCGGATGAGAGAGGAGACCGAGGTTCCTCAAGAGCCCGAGCGTGCCCGGATAAGGGAGGAGGACTAGCCCATGAGTGCTGAGAGCCGTGCGGAGCTCGTCCGAGGTGAGCGGCCTTTCCCGGTGATCAGTACGGCCATCCTTGGCGTATTGATGGTGATCGGGGTGGTCGTGGCCATTATACGTTACATCAACGGCCTCGGCGCCGTCACTAACTTGAGCGACGGCCGCGCCTGGGGCTTATGGATCAGCTTTGACCTTTACTGCGGCGTGGCTTTGGCCTCCGGCGGTTTCACCCTGGCGGCAGCCGTGTATATCTTCCGCCTCAGGAAGTATTACCCTATAGTTCGTTCGGCGATCTTGACCGCCTTCCTCGGCTACCTCATGGTGATCGCCGCCTTGCTGGTGGATCTGGGTCTACCATGGCGTATCTGGTACCTTACGATCTACTGGAATCCCCACTCTCCTCTCTTTGAAGTAGGCTGGTGTGTGTTACTCTATACCATCGTTCTGGCCCTGGAGTTCAGCCCCAACGTGTTCGAGCGCTTTAACATGCAGGCACCGTTGCGTTTGATACGCTCGATCCAGATCCCCCTGGTCGTCGCCGGTATCGTGTTGTCCACCCTGCACCAGTCGTCGCTTGGATCCGTGCTCCTCCTGATGCCGGATAAGATCCATCCGCTGTGGTTTACACCCATCCTGCCCATCCTGTTCTTCTTATCAGCGGTCGCCGTGGGGTTGGCGATGGTCATCGTGGAGGCGTCGTTGGGAAGCCGTGCGTTGGGTCACCAGGTGGACCTGGACATCCTGGCCGGCCTGGGGGGCGCCTTGCCTTACATCCTGGGGCTGTATCTCGTGGTCAAGCTGGGTGATCTCCTGTTGGCGGGCGGGCTCGGCTTGATCTTCTCCAGCGGGATATACAGCGTGCTATTCCTGGCGGAGATCATCGGTGGGGTGATTGTGCCATTGATCCTGTTCGCGCTTCCCGCTGTGCGACGGAGTCGGAGAGCGCTGTTCTGGAGTGCTGTGCTGGTCGTCCTGGGGCTGGTGCTGAATCGCCTCAATGCGAGCTGGTTTGCGGTGGCACCACGGCCGGGTACCAACTATGTCCCGCACCCTATGGAATTCGCTATCTCGATCGCTATTGTATCAGCCGGGATCCTGGGATATCTCTTGGCGACGCGTTATTTCCCCGTTGTCCAGCATGGGCCGAGCGTAGGGGAAAGCGCGACTACATAGCCAGCATGCTGGCCCCCTACCCTTAACCTCTAGGGCAATATGAAAGGCCCGCCTGGCCTCGAGGAGGCGCCTTTGATTGCCATTGCATTGGAGATACAACGCTATAAGCAGTGTATGCCCCAATATACGGACGCGCTGGAGCGCTTACAGGGCATCCTCGCGCTTCAGGGGGGCTGGAAGGAGCGGATTGAGCCTTGCCTTCATATCGAGTTCGAGGTGGCGTACAGCAAATGGCAGGTGGGCACCCCGCTCTTCGCCGATGAACCACTGCGCCTTTCGTGGGGGCTGTTCTCAAAAGCCCTGGCCGAATTACGAGCCATCACACCGGTCAAAGGGACGGGACGAGACGTGATTGACCGCCTGCTCGACCACGGCCTGGCCTCTCCCTCATGTCTTGAGATGTTGCCCGCTGACATGATTACCGAAGGAGAGGCTTGCATCCATCGACTGGCCAATACCACAGGAGCGGACCATGATAGTCTGGTTTCCCTGTTGCACGTGATTCTGTCCCCCTTCTTCGATAAGCAGGCTGAGCCCTACCGGCCATGGCTTGAGGCCATCCGCTGGCGGCGCGGCATCTGCCCGATCTGTGGCGCCGAGCCGTGGATGGCCCGTCTCGCTCATGATAACGGACGCCGCCTCCTGGCCTGTTCATGGTGTCGAACGGAGTGGTCGTATCCCAGGCTAGGCTGCCCATTTTGTGGAAAAGGCGAGCCGAAGGCGCGCTATTTTCATCTTGACACGGACATGGCGCACCGCGTATACTCCTGCCAGGAGTGCAGGCGATATATCAAGACGGTGGATGAACGAGCGTTGGGCAGGCCGGCCATCCTGCTGATTGAGGAAGTGGTGACCTCGCATCTGGACGCGTTGGCGATAGGGGAAGGATATCGTTGAGTGGACGGGGTTTAAGCCGAAGGCAGCGAGATGTGAGCGACGTTGAGCCTGATGATGGCGTCGCGCCGGCGTCGGATCTTGAATCGCTAAGCGAGGGGTCGTTTGATCTGCATGGCGAGACGGTCGCCTCAAGCGAGCCGGTCCCTTATCTTCAAGCGGAGGAGGGCGTCCTCTCATTCGCCCACAAGCCGATCATCCTCGAGACGGCATGGCCGCTGATCGTTAATGGTCAGCATTGGTTAACACTCCTCTGTACACCCTCCCAACTGGAGGCCTTCGTCCTCGGGTTCTTGTACAATGAAGGGATTATCCAGGGCCTTGATGATGTGCGTGATCTAAAGATTCAGGAGACGCCCGAGGCGCTGATTGAGGTGACATTGCGAGATCCTGAGATCGACCTCCCGCGGCATCACACGTTGACCAGCGGCTGCGGCGGGGGGATCACCTTCGTGGATATAGCGGCCCGGAGGGAGCCTGTGCGCTCTACGCGTCGTATCGGGACAGCCCGATTGACGGCGCTGATGCGGGCATTGATCGAGGGTGTGGCCGCTGAGCATCGTCGCATCGGCGGCTTTCACACCAGCGGACTCAGTGATGGCCAGCGCCTCCTGGTCGTGGCCAGCGACATCGGCCGGCATAACACCCTAGACAAGCTAGCTGGTCTGTGCCTGTTACGGGGCATCTCCACTCGTGACGGTATCCTCCTCACCACCGGCCGGATATCCAGCGAGATGGTGGGAAAGGCCGCCCGTATGAGCGTGCCGATCATCGTGACCCGCAGCTCGCCGACGTCGCTGGCGGTGGAGCTGGCGCGCGTCTGGCGGATCACCCTGGTGGGCTATGCTCGTGGCCGGCGTTTACACATCTATACGGAATGGGAGCGGATCCAGGGCGCGCGCGATCCTGCGTCCGATCTAGGTGTGTAGAAGGCTCCAGGGGGCGTAGAGATCCCTGGGGCCTTCTATGATTTACATAACTACAGCAGTACCCGCTGTATGAAGAGGGGTTCCCCCTCCGTCGTGATGAACACGAACGTGGCCGGGCCCCTCATCAGCCATGCCCGCGGCACGCGAATCAGGTGATAAGGCCCTCCCTCTTCGGCATCGATCGTGATGTGAACTAACAGGCCATCGCGGGACAGATCCGTGATGCTCACTTCGGATCCTGGACGGGCCGTGACCGCGATGATGATCTCGCTTCGCCAGTCGATGTCCGGGGCCGGATCGATGAACATAGGTCTCCGGAGGAAGAGTGGGAAGCGGGAGCGCCGTATGGGCAGCCTCAGCCTGGGCTGCACCCGGCGCAGGAAGGCGAGCCATTGGCGAGGCGAGGTGATGACCTGGTAGGTCTCTTCGCGCGGCTGCAATCCCGCCTCGCCCCGGTCGATATCCGTAAAGGGGACGGCCGAGGCGATGATCAGCGGGGCAGTTCGCCAGATCTGCTCATCATCCGTGTGGGCGACGACCTGAACCTGAGTAAGCCTGAGCCATCGCCTCTCCTGCGGGAAGGTGAATGTCGCCGTGAATTGCCCGGTGGCATCTACCGTGGTCGTCGTTAGGGTGACGCCTAACGTGGGTAGGATGCCCGTCTCCACGAGTCCCACATGTACAGTGGCCCCGTCGGGCCAGTGAGTTCCCTGCACTTGCACCGTATCCCCGGGCCCGGCCTTCGGCGTGAGCAGCGCCAGCGCGGGCTCCCCGGGCATCGCGGTCGGCGTCGGCGTCGGAGACGGCGTGATCGTGGGCGACGGCGTCGCGGTCACAGTGGCCGTCAGGGTGAGCGTCACCGTCGGCGACGGGGTGAGGGTCACGGAAGACGTGGGCGTCGGGGAGACGGTGGGCGTCGCCGAGGGCGTTGATGTAGGCGTGACCGTCGGCGACGGCGTCGCTGACGGCGTCGAGGAAGGCGTAACCGTCGCCGTGGGCGAAGGGCTGGGCGTAGCGGTGGGCGTCGGCGACGGCGTGCTCGTAGATGTGGGTGTTGCCGTCGCGGTCGGCGTGAAAGTGACCGTCGGCGATGGCGTGGAGGTGGCCGTCGGCGTCAGCGACGGCGTTGGCGTCCACGTGGGCGAGGGTGATGGCGTCGCCGTCGGTGTGGCCGTAGGTATCGATGTAAAGGTCGGCGAAGGTGTCCATGTAGCCGTCGGCGTTGGCGTGAAGGACGGCGTCGGCCCTGGCGTGAACGTGGCCGTAGGCGATGGTGTGGCGGTCGGTGTGGGCGTCGCCGTCGCTGTCGGCGTGGCCGAAGGCGTCGGGCTGGGAGTGGGCGTATCCGTCGGCGTCGGCAGCACCCTGCGGGTAGGCGTCGGTGTCCATGTGGGCGTCGGCGTCGGCGTCGGTGTAGGCGATGGCGTCGCGGTGGGCGTTGGCGTGGGCGGGATGCGCTCCCACCAGAAGGTGATCCACGCCGTGCCAGTGCGTTCATAATATTCGACGACCAGCCGATGGGGTCCGGAGAGGGCCAGATCGGCCGTGTAGAGTTTATCCCCTCCACCGTCTCGCCAATTCTCCAGGACGAGATAGCCGTCGAGGTAAAAGCGGAAGCCGTCGTTGGCCTGGACGTAGAAGCGGTATGCCCCGGGTTCGAAGGTGACCCATCGGGACCAGCGGACGGAGAAGTCATCCGCCGGCAGCCCAACGGCCGGCGAGCGGGCGCCCCAGTAGAAGTCGATCTTCTCGTCGTTGCGCACCAGGGCGGGACTGCCGCTCAGCTCCCGATTGGACCAGTATTCACCCTTCCAATCCGGGAACGTGGGGGATGGGACCTTCTCCCACCACACTTTAATGCGGGCGTTCCCGGTGCGCTCGTAGTAATCCACCACAATTTGATGCTTACCTCTGGCTAGCGCGTAATCTGCTGTGATTTCCCGGACCGCGCCATCGCGCCACTCGTCGATGAGCAGCTCGTCATCCACCCAAAGGCGGGCGCCATCGTCCACGAGGACGTGGAAGCGATAGGTCGCGGCGTCGAACTCGATCGTGCGCACCCAGCGAGCTGAAAAGCCGTCGCTGGGGATCCCAGCCGCCGGGCTGCCCGTGCCCCAATCGAAATCGATCATCACGTCGTTACGCACGACCGCAGGATCGCCGCTGAGCTTCCGGTTTGACCAGTACGCCCCCTGCCATTCCGGATAGGCCGTGAGGCGTTCCCACCACACGCGGATCTGAGCCTCGACCGTGCGCTCGTAATACTCGACCCGCAGGGTATGCTCTCCGGCCGATAGCTTACGTTCCGCCGTCACCTCGCGGCGGCTACCATCGCGCCATTCGTCGATGAGCAGCTCGCCGTCCACGTAGAGGCGCATGCCGTCGTCCACGATGGCGTGGAAGCGGTATACCCCTTCATCAAAGGTGAGCGTGCGCGTCCAGCGGACCGAGAAGAGGTCGGCGGGGAGTCCGGGCGCTGGCGCGTTCAATCCCCAATCGAAGTCGATCTCGGGGTCGTTACGCACCAGCCATGGGTCGCCCATCAGGTAGACGTTCGGGAAGTACTCCCCGCGCCACTGGGGGAACTCGCTGACGCGCTCCCACCAGAACTGGATCTGAGCCACGCCGAGGTCCTCGAAGTACTCGACGCGAAACCCATGCGTCCCAGCACTCAGCGCCCGCTCCGCGGCATATGTGGCGCCGGCCGCGGGATGCCATTCATCGATGATCAGCTCACCGTCGAGCCAGACGCGCACGCCATCATCGCTGCGGACATAGAATCGGTATAGCCCCTCAGGGAGATAGAGGGTGCGGGTCCATCGCACGGAGAAGTAGTTGGCCGGGAGCCCAGGCGTCGGGGCCGAGTACCCCCAGTTGAAGTGGATCGCGGGATCGTTGCGCACTACCACAGGCGCGCCGACCAGATCGCGGTTGTTATAGTACTCGCCCCGCCAGGCTATGATGATGGGCGTCGGCGTCGGTGTCGGCCTGGGCGTAGGCGTCCACGTGGGCGTAGGCCTAGGACGCGTCGGCGTCGCCGTGGGCGTGAACGTGGGCGTGGGAGTGGGCGTCGCGGTGGGCGTCGGCGTCTCCACGGGTGTGGTGACCTCGAATACGGCCGAGGCTTCCTGTCCGGTCGCGGGGGACCAGGCTACGACCAGCACTCGCGGCAGGCTGGTCCACTGCTCGTCAGCGGGGAAGGTGAAGGACGCGGTGAAGGTGCCCTCGTCGGTCACGAGCGCCGCTGTATACGCCGTCTGAGGGCCGCGGCCATCGGCGGGATCTGCCAGGCGTATGAAGATCGTATCGGCTGGCCGCCATCCCTCGCCGGTCACGGTGATGCGTGTCCCCGGCCCTCCCTCCCCCGGCATGAGCTGGATAGCAGGGCCGGGCGTCGGCGTGGGCATCACCGGCGGCGTCGGGGTGATGCCGCTGGCCTGCAGGATGAGCTCGGTCAGCATAGAGCATCCAGCGGCCGTCATCGCCCACCCGAGGATGAGCAGCAAAACGACCCAACGGAACGTCCGATAAGATGATGGTTTATAGCGTGTTCCTTGCAGGTCCAACATACGCATAGCCCACCTCGGACTGGTTTTAGTGGCGCTCACAATCCCAGACGCCGGATATAGGGATATGGTTCCCGGTAAACGCTTTTTCTTCGCTGGCCACCTCAAACGAAAGGGGGGCGCAGCACGCTGCGTCCCCCTGATTGATACTGCGACGTGCGGGATGGGTGGCCCGCTTAGTCCGCCAGGCCCTTGTCTTCTACCGTGACGACTTCCGGCGCGCCAGGCATGGGCTTGTGGATCTCGGGCGCCTTGATGTACTTGGCGACCAGGTCCTTGGTGTTCACGACGTTGAGCTTCTCATAGAAGAAGCGGAACTTCTCCTCCAGCGTCTGGCCGAACGCCTGGCGCACCGGCTCCGGGAGGCCCCACCACTCCGCCTTGAAGGGGCCGAAGGCGCGCTTCCGGGTCCGATAATAGAACTGGGTATCGGTGTCGCCCGGCTTCCGCTCGCTGGCGTGATGCTTGGCCAGATAGGCGTAGATTCGCTCTACGAACTCGGCGGGCATGGCCTCGTGATCGTACAGCAAGTTCTGGAACCCTGTAGCGAGGTGGATCTCGGCCGTCTCGGTCTCGGGGAATCGATGGAACATCTCCTCCGGTAGGGTGGACGCGCCGTGCTGCACCGCGCCTGCCATCCCGTACTCCTCGCGGGCCACCCGGGAAAGGCGCTCCAGCGTGTCGAAGTCCAGCGCGACCTGGGCGATGGAGCCATCGGGCAGGACGATTCCGCCGTGGCTGGTGCCCGTCTGCACACTGACCTTGCTCAGCCCGGGCAGCTCATCTCCCAACTCCTTCAAGGTGCGGAGATAGCCGTCCATGTACGCGCGCAGCTCTTCCTCCGTGGAGTTATGGCCGCCCACCTCGCCGATCTCGCCRCCGACYGAGATCGTRAYCCCCTTGGGYTCATGCTCGCGGATGAACTTGGTCATCTCRGCGGAGATCTGATAGTTCAGYYTCTGCTGRGCATCCAGRTCCTCRTAGCTCAGATCGACCAGRGTRGACGTGTCCACRTCGATGTTATAGAASCCRCCCGYGATRGCCTCGGCGATCAGGTCCTTAATGGCCTTRATCTCCTTATCRGGRTCRGTCTTGTAAGCGCYGGCCTTYACCTGGAAGTGATCGCCCTGCACGAAGAGCGGSCCCTGGTATCCCTCCTTGATGGCGGCCGCGATGAGCACGGTGGTATACTCGGCCGGGCGCTGATTGGTGTATCCGATCTCGGAACGGGCGATCTCGAAGATCATGGCCGCGGTATTCGTCTTGATGGCGGCCCTCAGGGCGGCGCGCATCATATCATACGTTAA
The DNA here is from genome assembly GCA_011176545.1 of Caldilineae bacterium. Classification (GTDB taxonomy): domain Bacteria; phylum Chloroflexota; class Anaerolineae; order DUEN01; family DUEN01; genus DUEN01. Next base: position 10,134 of record DUEN01000053.1, read on the forward strand.
GCCGCGGATGTTCATGGCGGGCACTGTGAAGCCGCCGCATTCACCGCGGCCGCGGGCCATGTAGAGATCGTGGATCGATGCGGGCTGCGCGCCTAACGCCTGGCCCAGCTCCCATATCAGCCAGCGGGCGAAGGATTTCACCTCTTCCGTCCCGAACACCGCGTCGCGCACGAGGGTGTCGATCGCCTGCTCTCGCAGGGCCTTCTCGTCCAGGACGGACACCTTGCCATCGTCACCGACGCCGACGATTCCCTCCAAGGACGTCTTCAACTCATATACGGACTCGTGAATCATCTCGCTCTCCTTTCCTAGATAATGGTACTTGAATATGGCCGGGCATAAACCCGGCCAGAGTGAAGGTCACAGATTCAGATGATGAAAGTATTCCCTCGCCTGTCCGAGCAGGATTATAACGACCTCATGCGTAGGTGTCAACGCGCTCAGTCATGATGTAATCGGTATCCTGATCGTTTGACATCCCGTTCAGGCACGGGTATCCTAGGAACCCGATATGGCGGTTTAGACGACGGTTTCTCGGATGCCTCGAGATGTTCAGGAGGACATGTTGACCTTTTCTGCGACGACGATGGACTGGGATCTGGCTGAACGGTTGCGACGCTCCGTGTGGGATGTCTTCCAGGTGGAAGACGTCACGCTGGCGGAAGGCCCCGTGGGAGCCGTGCGGCTGCGCGGCCGTCTGCTCATCGACTCCCAGCGGGCTTATACGGTCGTCTCGGAGCGATTCCGAGCGCTGGGGTTGACCGCGCTTTTTCGGCGAGATGGCCCTGCGGATATGATCATCGCCGTGCCTGGGACCCTTCCCACCCGGATCGCGAACAGCCCCTGGGTGCCCGCCGTCTTGCTCGTGTTGACCTTGGCTTCCGTTCTTTATATTGGCGCCCTGATGGATCCAACGCCTGATGGCCGTTTTCGCTTGTGGAACGGGCTGCCTTTCGCGATCAGCCTGATCGCCATCCTGGGCGCGCACGAGCTGGGGCATTATTTCGCCGCCCGGCGGGTGGGCACCCCTGTGACCTTGCCGTACTTCATCCCCTTGCCGATACCCCCCTTTGGCACTATGGGGGCCTTTATTCAGATGAAAGCTCCCTCCCGGGATCGCCGTGCCCTGCTGAGCGTGGCCATCGCCGGCCCCCTGGCCGGAATGGCGGTCGCTATCCCAGTGCTCCTCCTGGGCCTTTCCATGTCGAAGGTGGAACCCCTCCCGCCCAGCGGGTATCTCATGGAGGGGAATTCCCTCCTTTACGCGGCTTTGAAGATCCTGGTCTTCGGGCGCTTCCTCCCCAGCGGCGGCTATGATGTCATGCTGCACTCCATCGCCTTCGCCGGATGGGCCGGCCTCCTGGTGACGGGACTCAACTTGATCCCCGCCGGCCAGCTTGATGGCGGGCACATCATCTACGCCTTGCTGGGCGAGCGCGCGCGATATCTGACTATCGCGATCATCATCGCCCTGTTGGGACTGTCCTGGCTGTGGCGCGGCTGGCTGATATGGGCGTTCCTTATCTTCATCTTCAGCCGGGCGCAAGCGACGCCTTTGGATGACATCACCTCGTTGACACCCAGCCAGCGGTTGGTGGCCATAGGGATGATGATCCTCTTCGTATTGGTCTATGTCCCCGTCCCGATCACGATCCACTAAGCCACTGATCGTCACGGTTACCCCCAATCCCGCGGTCGATCGCGTCCTCTTCCTCGAGAACTTCGCCTGGGGACGGCGGATACAGGTCCATCGAGCGGTCTGGGGGCCGGGGGGCAAGGGGACGGACGGCGCCTGCGTCGTCGCTGAACTGGGATATCCGTGCCTGGCGCTGGGCTTCGCCGCAGGGGAGCCAGGCGAGCGCCTGGCGGAGCTCCTGCGCGCGGCCGGGGCCACGCCTGATTTCACCCCCGCCGGCGGCATGACGCGCGTGAATTACGTGCTGGTCGATACCGCGCGCGGCCAGCAGACCACGCTGACCACGGATACCCTGGAGGTATCACCAGAGCAGTTGGCCGCCTTCGAGGCGCGGGTGGATCAGGCGCTGAGCCGTTGCTCCTGCCTCTGGCTTGGAGGAGCGATGCCCTCCGGCGTCCCGGATGATCTGCATGCCCGGTTCATCGAGAGGGCGCGAGCGCGCGGTATCCCCACCATCCTGGACGCGCGGGGGCCGGCGTTGCGCCTGGGCGCGGCGGCCCATCCCACGGTGCTGAAGCCGAATGAGCATGAGCTGGCCGAGCTGGTGGGGGAGGTGCCGGAGGAACCTAAGCGACTGGCGGACGTCCTGGCCGGGTTGTTGGGCGATGGTACGGAGCTGGTGATGGCCACGCTGGGAGGGCGCGGCGCCGTGGCGGTGACGGAGGAAGCACGCTGGTTCTTGCCGCCGTTACGGGTGCCGGTGGTGAACGCCGCGGGCGCGGGGGATGGCATGGCGGCCGCGCTGGCCATCGGCCTCAGCCAGGGATGGCCCTGGGAGAGGAGCCTGCGGTTAGCCGTGGCGACCGCCGCGGCCATCGTCATGACCCCAGGCACGGCCGAGTGTCACAAGGCCGACGTCGAGCGGCTCTTGCCTCAGGTCCGCCTGGAACCTCTATAGTTTGAAAAATGCCTGTGCGTTGTCATGGAGGACCCTCCTGGCGATCACGCAGGCGTCCTCCTCGCCCAGGTACCCCTCATCGATCATCTCGGTCAGGGCCCAAGCGACGCCCCAACGCGCGAAGCGGGCGTGCCCATACACCCCATCGGCCATGCGCACGTCGCCGCCGAATCCGAAGATCTTGTTCACCGGGACCGCACTGATGAAGGTCTGCAAGGCTCGCCGCGTGGCATAGGGATCGATGATCCAGGCCCAACAGAGATCGATGTAGACGTTGGGATAGTTCTTAGCCAGCGCCGCCACCTCACTCTGGTACGGATAGCCGATGTGGAAGAGGTCGAAGCGGACGCTGGGATATTGGACGAACAGGTTCGTCAGCAAGCCAGGACGGATGCGTTCGAGGTCCAAGTTGCGGTTGCCGGCCAGATAGCCGGTATGGATCTGTACGGGGAGGTCATATTCGGCCGCGCGACGCAGACAGTGATGGAACGTGGCGTCCTGTAGGGCCTTCAGATCGCCCGGCTCCAACGGCTGGCCGCGCACGTAACGCTTTTCAAAGGCGGCCGCCGCCTGCTGCGGCGACACATCCTCGAAGTACAGGCTACGCCAGTAAGGGCAGTTGTTCTTGATGGCCACCGCCTCACGTCCGTATCGCTCGAAGTACCAGTCGATGGTGGCCAGGAACGCCTCCCATGAGTCGGCGCGAATACCCGTGCGAGCGGCGAGACGATCCAATGGAAGCGGGTCCTCCAGAAAGCGGTTGACGGCCAATGCTTGTCGACATAAGCCTGGGTCGGTCTCGTCGCGATAAACGTCGCCGTCCTCCTCCACATCATGGAGGATATACCAGGCCACGCCCGCCTTTTCCCTGAGGAGCCAGTGATGCACGCCCGGCTTGTTATGTGCCCTCATGGCGGCCGTCACATCGCGGTAAGTATGCTGATTGAGGTCGGCGATACCGTATACCTCCCGGATGGTCAGGGCGATGGCCTGACCGTAACCCGTGTAGCGGACGCGCTCCCAATAGCGCGCCACGCGCCGCCACTTCTCGTCCTGATCGAGGGCGTCCGTGGGCATGTTCTCCGCGTCCGTGTCCGCCATGCCCGCGGAGATCAGGTCGGCTAGGAGGTAGGCCCGGAAGAGATAGGCGAAGTCCAGGCGATCGCCGAGGGCCAGACGTTCGCGCTCCTCCTGTAAGTGTTCATGAGTATCGATCAGCGGCGTCTGCTCCACGACGTCGCGCAGCCGGGGATAACGATCGGGCAGTCGGAACATGGGGGGGCCTCCTTTTCTAGAGATGAGTCAAGGCTATTATAGCACTGGTGCCCACTGTAGTCTCCTCACGTCAAGGCGCCGTTTGCTTCTTAAGCGTTCCTCTTGTAAGATCCCGCTTGGGGGTGCCGTTCACCCTTACCAATGCGTGTTGTGCCCCTCAGCTCGGGTTTGATGGACGGAGACGTCGCTTGGTGGTAGAATGGAGCATCGGACGTGCCGCAGCGGGGCTGGGCCTAAGTCTCGCCATCGCGTGGGCGGGATACAGGCTAAAGGCGCTCTCTCACAGCGGAGCTGTTGGCGCTATCCTCATAGGGACCTTGATCATGGGGATAGGCGGTTGGCTATGGGGATGGCTCCTGGTGGCTTTCTTCGTCTCTTCCAGCGTGCTTTCCCGCTATCGGAGCGCGGATAAGGCGGCCGTCCAGGTGGAATTCGCCAAGGGTGGGCGCCGCGATGGGGGACAGGTGCTGGCGAACGGCGGGTTGGGAGCCATATTGGCCCTGTGCTCGGCTGTGATCGGCGCGTGGTGGGCGTTTCCGGCGTACCTGGGCGCGATGGCGGCGGTGAACGCGGACACGTGGGCCACGGAGCTAGGCGTGCTCAGCCGGCGGGCGCCGCGTCTGATCACTACGGGACGTCCGGTCCCGCCGGGGACCTCCGGCGGCGTGACGGCTCTTGGATTGGTGGCCGCGCTGGCCGGTGGGCTGTTCATCGGCTTAGCCGCGTGGGTGGGGCAGTGGATCGCCTCGTTCGTGGGGGTTTCATGGCCACCGGGGATCACCTGGTGGCCTCTGTGGGCGGCAGCGGGGGGTGTGGCCGGAGCCTTGTTCGACAGCCTGCTGGGCGCGACCGTGCAGGGTGTCTATTACTGTGAGCGTTGTCGCAAGGAGACGGAGCGTTCCTTTCACCATTGCGGAACGCGGACGCGTCGGCTGCGCGGCTGGGCGTGGCTGAACAACGACTGGGTCAATTTCCTCAGCTCACTGGCGGGTGGGCTGATAGCTATGGAGTTGGCGATTTGGTTTCGGTAGAGGGAGATCAGGTGGAACAAAGTACGGAGCGGCCGTTTCTCTCCATCGTGATCCCGGCGTACAACGAGGAGCGGCGGCTGCCACGCACTCTGTCGCAGGTGATGGCGTATCTGTCTAAGCAGCCGTTCGACGCCGAGGTCATCGTCGTGGATGATGGCAGTGAGGATGGCACCGTCAGGGTGGTGGAGGAGTTGCTGCCGGTTTATCCGAATCTGCGGCTGATCCGCAACGATCATCGCGGCAAGGCGTACACGGTGCGCACCGGCGTGCTGGCCGCCCGGGGGCACTACGTCCTCTTCTGCGATGCGGACCTGGCGACCCCCATCGAGGAGTGGGCCAAGCTGCAGCGATATCTGGATGAGGGGTACGATATCGCCATCGGCTCCCGAGAGGGGGTTGGGGCCGTGCGTCACGGTGAACCATGGTATCGTCACGTGATGGGCCGCGTATTCAACCTGATTGTGCGACTGGTGGCCGTCGGCGGATTCCAGGATACCCAATGCGGCTTTAAGGCGTTCCGGCATGACGTGGCCCAGGATATCTTCCGCCGCGTGCGGCTGTATGGGGAAGACGCTCCTCCGGTGAAAGGGGCGGCTGTCACCGGGTTTGACGTGGAGCTATTGTTTATCGCCCTCAAGCGCGGCTATCGGGTGAAAGAGGTGCCGGTGGAGTGGCATTACGGCACCGAGACCAAAGTGCATCCGCTGCGGGATTCGCTGCGCAACCTGCGGGACACGCTCATGGTGCGCTGGAACGACCTGCGCGGCGCGTACGACGCCCCATGAGTGGATGGATGCGTTGTTATAGCTCCTCACAAGAGGCCCCGCTATCTTTGTGGTCATGCAGGAGTAGTTGGATCTAGAAAGTAAGCTTGAGCATTACCAGCGCTATTGACCCCCGCCTGACAACCGCCGAAAGATCATCATCCTCCATGTCTACGCCATCAGCGACAACAAGGTCAGCGTTCTGTTGCTCATGGGGTTCGTGATCACCCCGCGGTCATAAATCAGGAGGTCATCATGTCCACAAAACGGAAGCGCATGTTTGACAATGTGGCGATGATGATCTTCGGGTTGCTCTTCATCGCCACAGGGCTCTTTTGTGTTTCGGGCACATTTTTTGAGAGCAGCGAACGAAGCCGTTGGAGCGCGGTCTCGCGATTGCAGGAAGCGGGCGAGCTGGCCACGTATGCCGAAGGCGCGGACGTGATCTTGGTCGGTCTCATCGATCCCAACGCCCAGATGACTTCTGAAGGTTTAGCCATCCAGGAATTTTGGCGAGAACGGAGAAGACGCTCGGGGAAGGACATTTATTACGTCATGGAACAGGACCTGGCTCGCACCTTCAAACCCAACGTGTCCGTGTTACTGGGCGAGGGAAACATCATCATCCAGACCGATCAAGCCTCCTTTCTCCTGTTTCGCATACTGCGCCAGGTAGGAAAGGTGGAGAGGAGCAAGATCTATGGCTTCGCGCCTGGCGATCAGGTGACGGTCATGGGGACCGTGACCCATGTGGCGGGAAACCCTCAAATACAGGCCCAATATATCTGCGGCGCGGAACTGCAACCCTGTCTTGATCAACTCGAACGTATGGGCTGGACATGGCTTATCTTGGGCGGGCTGGCCTTCCTGGTCGGTATCGCCCTATTGATCTGGGGAGGCCTTCGCCTCTACCGGATGAGCCAGAGGTGAGAAAATCGTTACCGGATCCATCGGCACCACATTCATGCGGCGCCTGGGTTGCCCGCCCAGATGGCGGATTCTATCCGCCACCTCCTTTTATTCGCCTTGCGCCTGCCTGGTTGAAGCTTGAGTCGGCGGCCTGCGGCCCTATGAGGGCGGGCGAAGCAGGGGCGACCGGTTAACTTAATGCCTATGGGGCACGGCGGCGCCGTGCCCCTACCCATGAGGCGATCCATGCGTCGTCCCCACCCCTCATGTCCCCAGTCTACCGCACCACCAACGCACATTCCATCTCACCGAGCAGTCTTTGCAGTTGTTCTCCGGGCAAGCGCGGGCTTTCGGCGGGCAGGATCACGAGCCCGGCCCCCGCTGAACGAAAGACCTGAGCCAGTCGCGAGAGGTCCACGCCGGTCAGGTCGTGGAACCGTGCCTCTACCTCTTGTGCCTGCAGCTCTTGCTGAACTTCGTTGCGCAACTGGAGCGCATGTTCCGCGTCGTTCCCGAGGAGGAACACGATCAAGGGATCTCTACGCCCGCGCATGAGGCGCGCTGCCGTGTTCAGTGCCCTTTTAGCCGATGGCGAGCCATCGTACACAACAGCGACGGGAGCGGCCAGCCGAATGCCGCGCTGCGCCAAAAGCGCGTGACATCGCGCCTGGGCGAAGACGCCGCGCGCGGTCGAGCCGAGCTGCCCACGCCCCGGCCATGACCAGCCAGCCTTCCCCAGGCTGATCAGATCCGCTTCCGACGCCGCGGCCAGCACCTCCGAGGCCACCTGGCCACGCGTCACCCGAAACGACCAGCGTACACGGGTCCTCCCGGCGATCCTGGCCATCGCCCGCCGCGCGCGATTGGCCTGTGCTCGTAGCTCCCGTTCCATCCGCTGGCTGTCGAGCCGCTGAGGAGTGGATGAGAGCGCGCCCACCTCTCGGGCGAAGGGGAGCCCCGCGGACCGTAGCAGGTTGATGTCCTCGACGAAAAGGCCTAGCAGCTCCGCCTCCAGACGGGCGGCCAGCTCCGCAGCGGCCTCCAGCGCCGCCAGGCTGTGCGGCGAGGCATCCAAGGCCACCAGGATGCGCCGGATCTGCTGTTCAAGCTCCGTGTCGCTCATGTCTCTCCCTCCTCAGCCCCCTTGCTGAACGCCAGCTGTTTCTCAGTCATCTCGGCCAGACGCTTCTCCACTAGATAGTTGATCGTCCCCTCTGGGTAATTCCCGCTCTCGTCTCGCTCGCCCGCGGGGATGCCCGTCAGGATCTCGATGCCCTGATCCACCGTCTCGATGGGGTAAATATGAAATTGCCCTGCGGCTACAGCCTCCACCACATCCGGCCGTAGCATAAGGTGCTTCACGTTGGCCGCCGGGATCAATACACCTTGCTCGCCCGTCAACCCGCGAGCTTTACATACGTCGAAGAATCCCTCGATCTTCTCGTTGACCCCGCCGATGGCCTGGATCTCGCCGTGCTGGTTCACCGATCCGGTGACGGCCAGGGACTGCTTGATGGGGACCTGGGCGATGGCCGAGAGGAGCGCGTAGAGTTCCGCCGATGAGGCGCTGTCCCCTTCCACGCCGCTGTAGGATTGCTCGAACACCAGGCTGGCCGAAAGTGATAGCGGCCGCTCGGCCGAGTATCGTGACGCCAGAAAGCTGGACAGGATGAGCACGCCCTTGGAGTGGATGGGACCGCCCAGCTCCACCTCGCGCTCGATGTCGATGACTTCGCCCTTGCCCAGCCGCACCCGGGCGGTGATGCGACTGGGGCGCCCGAAGGCGAAGTTCCCTAGCTCGATCACGGAGAGCCCATTGACCTGGCCGATCCGCTCCCCCTCGGTATCGATAAGGATCGTCCCGCGCAGGATCTCCTCTTGTAGGCGCTCCCGGAGCCGGTCGACGCGGTAGATCTGGGCGTCAATGGCCCGTTGCACGTCCTGCGCGGTCACGACCCCGTTCCCCGCCTGGCCGGCCCAGTAATCCGCCTCTCGCAGCAGATCGCAGATAACCTGCATCCGGGTGGAGAGCTTCTCCGCGTCCCCTGCCAGCCGTGAGCTATGCTCGATGACGCGGGCCACGGCGGTGCGATGGAACGGACGCAGCCCTTCTTTACGGGCCAGGGTGGCGATGAGGCGCGCATAGAGCATCTGATTCTCATCGTTGCGGTCGATCTCATCGTCGAAGTCCGCCGCCACCTTGAAGAGCTCACTAAAATCGGGATCCAGCGCGCTCAACAGGTAGTACAGAAGGCGATCGCCCACCAGCGCTACCTTGACGTCCAGAGGGATCGGCTCCGGCTCCAGGGAGACGGTGCTCACCAGGCTGAGCATCTCGCCCAGCGATTCGATGCGTATCTGTCGGGCCTGCAGGGCGCGTTTGAGTCCTTCCCAGGCATAAGGTTGTAATAAGACCTTACGCGCGTCCAGGATGAGGTAGCCACCGTTGGCCCGGTGCAGCGCGCCAGGTTTGATCAGCGTGAAGTCCGTGACCAGCGCGCCCATCTGCGCGACATGTTCCACCCGGCCGATCAGGTTCTGATAGGTGGGGTTATCCTCGTAGATCACCGGCGCGCCTTTGGCTTGGCTGTTGTCCACGAGGACGTTCACCTGATAGCGGCGAAGGGAGGGAGGCCCCGCCAGCGGGTGAGGTGGCGGAGAGCTGGAGGGAGGCTGCTGCTCCTGGGGCCTGAGGAACTCGCGCACATTCTCGATCACATCTTGCTGTACGGCGTTCAGGTATTCCACGACCTCGGGCAGCGCTTCGTACTTCTTGCGCAGCTCCTCGATGAGATGCCCCACGGCGAAGTTGGTCACCTCCCGATCCAGCTCGCGGATCTTCTCGCGCATCTCGCGTTCCCAGCGCGGCATCTCATGGACGATCTTCTGCAGCTCCTCCTGCATGACCTCTACTTCCGCCTCGATGCGCTTCCGCTCCTCCTCGGGCAGCTTCTGGAACTCCTCCGGGGCCATCACCTCGCCGTCGCGCAAGGGGGCGAAGACCAATCCGACGGGCGTGCGTAACAGGGCCAGGCCGCGCTCCTGCGCGCGCTCCCGCAATTCGTTGAAAGCCTTCTCTTGGCGTTCCCGGAACTCTTCCTCGATCACCTGGCGTCGGGTCCGGTACTCATCGCTCTCGAAGGCGGACGATAGCGCGGTACGGATATCCTCCACCAGCCGAGACATATCCTTTTGCAGCGCGACCCCGGTGCCCGGCGGCAAGCGTAGGGCCCGAGGCTGGTGGGGACGCTCGAAGTTGTTGACATAACACCAGTCGGGTGGGACGGGTTCCGTTGCCGCCTTCTGTTCAAGGAACTTACGTACGAGGGTGTGCTTGCCCGTTCCGGTAGGGCCCAGGGCGAAGATGTTGTATCCCTCTCGTTCGATGCCTATACCGAAGCGGACCGCTTCCACGGCGCGGGGCTGTCCGATGATCTCCTGCAGCTCTTCTAGCTCGTCCGTGGTCTCAAAAGGAAATTGCGCCGGATCGCAACGCCGATAAAGCTCCTCTGGTGCGAGTGGCCTGATGCTCGTCACGGTCCTTTCCTCCTTGATGAGTGGCCCGGCTACCGGACAGTCTTCCTCCGGCTTTCCTTATCCCTTCGCTGTAGGGAAAGGAGCATCCACGAGCAGCGGTGAAGATAAGGAGAGACCGGACAGTATCTGTAGCCGCATTGTAAGCTCGGCACTTGTGGTTGTCAACCACGTGATCTTATCCGAGACGGTCGGCCAACTTGATAAGCTAGAAATTTTTAGTTATAATGGTGTGTGAGGAATGGCACATATGAACAGCTGGCGTGAGTTACTGTTTTGTTCTTCTAGGGATCTCTTCTCCCCCTCTGGTAGGAGCCTCTCGCCCTACATCCCATCCATGACGCAAAGTGATAGGAGGATCGTATGACGCAAGATGCACAACCAGGCTGGATCCGTGTCACGCGGGTGTTGGTCTTTGGGGTGGTGGCTGTGATCATCGTGCTCGGGTTGGCCCTGATTGTGATGACCATCAGCCGCTCAGCCGCCCGGGTGGAGCCTGAACGGGTGAACGCCCTGGCCGAGAGTGATGACGAATGCGTGACATGCCATCGTCGCACGACGCCGGGCATCGTGGCGCAATACGGCGTGAGCTCCATGGCTGCTGCTGAGGTGAGCTGTCGGGACTGCCACGAAGTGAAGGCGGACTATCCGGGCGCCGTGGAGCATGAGGGAACCTATGTCCTGAGCAGTCCAACTACGGCCATATGTGAACGGTGCCATTCCGCCGAGGTGGCGCAGTTTAACCAGAGCCGACATGGGCTTCCCGCTTATATCGCGTATGCGGGCACGGAGGATCTCACCCCTGAGCTGCTCGCTGTATATGAGGCGATCCCAGAGGGGGGCTTTAATCCTGACCGGATGAGGAATGCCCTCTATGCTCTGGAGGGGCCGGAGGTCACGCGCTTCGCCTGCGAGAGCTGTCATAATATCGGCAAGCCAGCGGCTGATGGCTCCGTTGGACAGTGCCAGAAGTGCCACCTGCGGCATGAGTTCAGCCTGGAGCAGGCTCGCAGGCCTGAGACGTGTAACGCTTGCCACATCGGGCCGGACCATCCGCAGTGGGAGATCTATCAGGAGTCGCCGCATGGCATCGCTTACATGACCGGCGGGGATCACTGGAACTGGGAGGCCGAGCCAGGTACCTTGACGGTGGAGGACTTTCCGGCCCCCACGTGTGCGACCTGCCACATCAGCGGGTTCGGCGCCAGCGGCACCACGCACGACGTGGGCGATCGTCTGACGTGGTATTTGTTCGCTCCCATCAGCCAGCGACGGCCAAGCTGGCAGGATAATCGGGCGCGCATGCAGAACGTATGTCGTGAGTGCCACAATGAGAACTTCATTGAGGACTTCTACGCCGCGGCCGATAAGGCGACCGAGAAGGTGAACGCGTGGGTTGAGGAGAGCAACCAGATCGTGGCGCCGTTGAAGGAGCAGGGCCTCTTGACCGCTGAGCCTTTCGATGAGCCCATCGACTTCGCCTACTTCAACCTCTGGCACCATTGGGGCCGGACGGCCAAGTTCGGCGTCTGGATGCAAGGGCCGGATTACGTGCAGTGGCATGGTGTCTATGAGATCCTGAACGACCTGGCCGAGCTGCGCGAGATGGCCAAGGAGAAGCTTGAGGCAGCGGGGCAGTAGCCATGTATCACCTGGCGACGGTCATTCCAAGGCTGCGATCGGCGCGGCGTCTGCTGCTCACCCGCGATCAGTGGATGTTGCTGATGGCCGCCATCAACGAGCTCTTCCTGGGGCTCGATACCTATCTGGCCCACAAGATCAGCGGGACGATCCGCCCGTATGAGTGGATCCCCATCATCTTCGGTACGGTGGCCGGCGTGCTCCTGTTGCTGGCGGGCCTGCTCGCCCTGAGGCGACGGAGCCTGGCGACGGTGATCGCCACACTTGTGTTGGCGAGCAGCATCGTCGTGGGGCTCCTGGGCGCGTATTTCCACCTGGTGCGAATCGTTCTACCCAACGCGCCGCCGGGGCAACGGGTGTTCCTGGATCTGTTCGTCTGGGGGCCTCCTATTCTGGGACCGCTCACTTTTGCCCTGGTGGGGGTCCTGGGCATCAGCGCCGCATGGATCGAGGATCCACCGGACAGCGGCGTGCTCGTCTTGATACGCGGATGGCGGCTGCACTTGCCCTACAGTAAGACGTGCGCTTACTTCTTCTGGGTGAGTCTAGGCACCCTGGCGACGGTGATCAGCAGCGTGCTGGACCATGCCCGGACGGGGTTCGAGAACCCGTGGCTGTGGGTTCCGACGGTGGCTGGCATTTTCGGCACCGCGGTTGCGTTCGCCCTCGGAGCCATCGAGCGTCCCACCAGAGCGGATCTTCTCACTTATGTGGCTGCGATGCTGCTGCTCATCGCGGTAGGCGTGATCGGGGCTGTGCTGCACATCAGCGCGAACCTGGTGGCCGGATACGCCATCGTCCCCGAGCGCTTTATCCGGGGGGCCCCATTCCTGGCGCCGCTTCTGTTCTCGAACATGGGGGCGCTCGGGCTCATCGCCTTAATGGATCCCAGCGAGCGGGATTGAGAGAGCGACCCTCAGACTCTCACAGAAACCCCGGCCTCTTCAAGAGGCCGGGGTTTTTCAGTCGCTCATATTGGAATAAGCGACACAGTTCTATCGTAGGGCGCATGGCCGTGTGCCCCTACATTAACAACAAGGCCAATAACGCAACAGAACCTCTCTCGTATTTTCTTCCTCCTCTGCGTTCTCCGTGCCTCAGCGGTGAGGAAGGGGTAATCATTGCCGGAGCTGATGGACAGCCCGCAAAAGTTAATGTATAATTTTTGACGTTGTGGGCCTCTTCATCTGTGTTCATCGGAGGGAGCGAACAATGCCGCGACCTTTATGCGATTCACCATATATTTTCGGTATCCACGAGGAAGGAGGCGAGCGATATATGCTCGCCAAGGGCAAGCCTGGGTGGATCGTGTTCACTGAGGAGCTGGGAGCGGACCCGAACGATCACTCCGGGCGGGATTATCGGCAGTGGTCGAATCAAGACCTGGGCATCATCGTGCGGCTCAACCATGGCTATGAGCCGAACGGGACGATCCCGCATTCGAGCCAGTATGAGGCGTTCGCTCAGCGGTGTGCGAACTTCGTGGCAGCATCGCAAGGCGCGCACATATGGATCATCGGTAATGAGCCCAACATGTCGGCCGAGCGCCCCGGCGTACAGCGAGATCTCAGCGTATCACCCCCTCGATTGATCAACCCTGGGGAGATCATCACGCCGGAGCTGTACGTTAGGTGCTATCGGCTTTGCCGGGAGGCGATCAAGAGCGTCCCCGGGCACGAGAATGATCAGGTGTGCGTGGCGGCGGTGGCGCCGTGGAATAACGAGACCAAATACCCTGGGAACGAGCTGGGGGATTGGGTGATCTACCTCCGGGACGTGCTCCAGATGCTGGGTCCGGAGGAATGCGACGGGATCACATTGCACACCTATACGCATGGCTCAGATCCCAGCCTGATCTATAGCGAAGCGCGCATGGGGCCTCCCTTCGAGAACCGATATTATAACTTCTATGCCTATCGGGACTTCATGGAGGCGATCCCGGAGTCGATGAGGCATCTGCCAGTCTACATCACGGAGACTGATCAGAACGAGCCGTGGGCGGACGTGAATAGCGGATGGGTGCGGAACGCGTATGCGGAGATTAACTGGTGGAATCAGCAACCGGGCCATCAGCAGATCCGACTGCTGGCGCTGTATCGGTGGCCTCCTCGGGATCAATGGGTGATCGAGGGGAAGCAGGGGGTGATCGAGGATTTCCTGATGGCCCTGGATAACGATTATCGATGGCGGGAGACGCCCGTCCCGGTCCGCGAACCCTACCGCGTGACCTTCCTCTCTCATGACACGCCGACGCAGATGAGCCCGGGGGAGATCTACACAGTCCGTCTCCATTTGCGGAACGAGGGGAGCCGCACCTGGCGACAGGACGGCCCCAACCCCGTCCACGTCGGCTATCACTGGTTTGACCAGGATGGTGATCCCGTGCTGCTCCCTCCGGAGCACGACTTCCGCTCCGAGCTTCCCTCCGACATCGCCCCCGATGAGGAGGTCGAGGTCGAGGCGCGAGTAGCCGCGCCGTCGCAGGTTGGCTCATTCACGCTGGAGTGGGACCTGGTCGAGGAAGGAATCACCTGGTTCCAGGACCAGGGGAGCGAGCCACTCTCCGTCCCCGTAGAGGTGGCGATCCCTGAGGAGTATTTCGAGGAGACGGGGCAATGGGTGCGCGGGCCCTTCCTCCTCTTCCTGCGCGAGCAGGGGATCGACGTCATCGGGCTGCCCGTGTCGCCGCAGTTCCTCGATGAGGAGACGGGCCGGGAAGTTCAATATTTCGAGAAGGTGGCGTTGGAGTTGATCGACGGCCAAGTGCGTGTGCACCCGACGGGGGGCGAGGCATACCGCGCTCGTTTGCGTGTTCGGGAACTGCAACAGCGGATCGAGGAGTTGTCGCAGGAGATCGAACGGTTGCGTCGAGAGCTTGAAAAACGTCCACCGGTGGCTTATGTGCCGCGGCCTGAGATTGAGAACGTGATCGATCAGCTGGATCGGGACCCGGAAGGCTTCTTTAAGCGGCCCTTGGAGCGGGTGCGATATCTCGTCTTCAATCACACGGCCGTCCCGGCCTCGGTCCCGGTGGATCGCCTGGCGGCCGCGCATCGCCAACGGGGGTTGCCTGGCTTCGCCGGCCAGTTCCTCATCACGGGGGATGGCCGTATCCTCCAGACGGAGCCGTTGGATGAGGTCATCGATGATCAACAGGTGTGGTCGGTGGAGGGCATCAACATCTACGTCGCGGGCAATTTCATGGAGGATGTGCCCACGCCGGCCCAGATCGAGGCGGCGGCGCGGCTTTGCGCCTGGCTTCTGCAAGAGTTGGGCTTGTCCGAGGCGGCGATCGTGGGGCTATCCGAGCTGATCACCACCCAATCGCCGGGGACGCAATGGCTGGAGGGCGCCCGCTGGAAGGATATGCTCTTGCGGCGGGTGCGCGATCTGCGATATCCATCGCCCGCTCCCGAGCTGGAGCAGGAGGTCGCCCGCCTACAGTCAGAACTGGAGGCTACTCGCCAGCGGGCCGAGGCGGCGGAAGCGCGAGTCGAGGAGCTCCAGCAGGAGGTGGAGAGGCTGCGTCAGCGGCTAGAGGAGATGCCCTCTGGCCCCATCCCTAAGCCGGCCTTCCGGGTCATCGTGGACGAGCTGCCGAAGAGCGATGATCCGGAGAACGTCTATGACACGCGTGATCGCTCCGAGATCACGGCTATCGTCGTGCATCACACGGCGGTCCCGCCCAACATCGACGCCTATCGCGTGGCGGACGCGCATGTCAGGATCAACGGCTGGCCGGGCATCGGATATCACTTCTTCATCAACCCTGATGGCACCATCGAGCAGACCAACTGGCTGGAGACGGTCTCGGCTCACACGCGCGGTCATAATCGGTATAGCGTCGGCATCGCCTTCGCCGGGGACTTCACCTCCGTGATCCCGACGCCCGCGCAGATCGAGCGCGGTGGCCACCTCATTGCTTGGTTGATGCAGGAGCTGAACATCCCCCTGGAGCGCGTGCGCGGGCACAAGGAGATGCCGGATCAGACGACGGTCTGTCCTGGGGATCAATGGGATAGCGGCCAACAGTGGCGGGAGTTGCTCTTCCGGCGGATCCGGGCCGTGCAGGCTGGCCAACTGGATGTCCAGAAGACCATCGGCCACTACATGCTGTTCTGGTGGCGCAACCCGGACTATTGGGCGCAAGCGGATTGGGAAAACGCCCAGAATTACATCCGCCACTTCCGCCCCACCTGCGGCTTCCTGGTGGAGGACGCCATGCAGGCGGAGTACGTGACCATCGTCGGGGGCGTGGCCGGCGTCTCCTGGCAGGATGAGGAGCGGCTACGCTTGGCTGGCTGCAAAGTGGAGCGCATCGCGGGGGCGAACGAGGAGGAGACCAAGGCCATGCTCGACGAGTTGGTGGCCCTGGGACGCCGCTTCAGGACCTTTGACGTGTAGGCCGGACGAGGGAAGCGTGTATCGATGGCGTTGACCTGGAACCTGCCGCCGTACGAGATCGACTTGCCCGTGTTCCACGGCCCGCTCGATCTGTTGCTCCATCTGATCGAGCGGCAGGAGCTAGATATCTCCGCGGTCTCCCTGGCCCAGGTGACGGGGCAGTATCTGGAGTATCTCTCCCGCATGGAGGAGCTTGAGGCCGGCGTTCTGGCCGATTTCTTGGTCGTGGCGGCGAGGTTGATCTTGATCAAATCCCGCTATTTGCTCCCCCGACCCGAGTCCCCAGAGGATAAAGAAGAGGAGGAGGATCCAGGAGAGGCGCTGGCCCGCCAGCTCCGCGAGTACAAGCAGTTCAAGGCGGTAGCCCAGCAACTTGGCGAACGGGAGCGTTGTGGGCTGCGCGCCTATGTCCGGGTGGCGTCGGCGCCTCCCGTCGAGCGGCGCCTGGACCTGGGAGGGGTGACGCTGGAGGACCTGCTGATGGCCATGCAGCAGGTCCTGACGGAGAAGCCCACGGCCCCAGTCGAAGAGATGATCCAGCCGCTCGTCGTCACCGTCCATGATAAGATCGTGCTCACCGGGGAGCTGCTGAGGCGACGAGGCACGATCCGCTTCCGGGATCTGTTAGAGCGGGCTACCCACCGCGTCGAGGTGGTGGTCACGCTTTTGGCCGTCCTAGAGCTCATCAAGCGAGGCAGGGTCATCGTCGAGCAGCCCCGGCTGTTCGGCGAGATCCTGATCCGTCCGGTGCCGGGTGTAGACTGGGCGTCTTTTGCCGACGTCTCCACCAATGGCGCAGACTCAGAATGACCGATGCCGCCGCGACGTCGATCACCCAGTCCAGGGGATCGGCGTGTCGGCCTGGCACGAAGCGCTGATGCCATTCATCGCTGGCGGCGTAAAGCATGACGATCACGATGGCCCATAGGTGGGGGCGCCGGACGTGGGTCTGGCGATCGATGGCGCGAGCCAGCAAAAAGGCCAGGACCCCGTATTCCACCACGTGGCCGAGGATATTTTGTAGATCAGGCGGGCCGGGGGTGAGATCCGGATAATCGGACCGTGAGGAGAGCAGGAAGATCACCCCCATCCAGGCGATAGGGGGGACCCAGTGTCCCCATCGAGTGGAAAGCCTGCTTTGTATGCGACTCATCAGTCCTCGCACGAGCGTCTCCCTTCCCGGATTTTAAGTTCGCCTCTCCATCGCAAGCTCATATGCCCTCTCCACGGTGGCGGCCAAGCGATCCCAGTTGAACCGTTCGATGACATGTCGTTGTGCCTCTTCCCCCATCCTATAGGCCTGCTCCCGATCCTGGAGGAGCCACGTCGTCGCCTCGGCGAAGGCCCCAAGATCCCCAGGAGGGACGAGAAATCCCGTCTCCCCATGCATGATGTACGTCTCGTGTTCGCCGACCCGGCTGGCGACCGCGGGCAGTCCTGCTGCCATGACATCGGTCAGCCGCGCCGGACATTTCGCCAGGGTGATCCGATGAGCCCTAGCCGGGAAGAGGGCGACGTCCGACGCGGCGCATAATTGAGGGATAGCCTCGAACGGGACCAATCCCCACCATGTCACCCCATCCGCCAGCGACGCGCTCGCGAGCATACGCCGGAGGGCGCGGTCCTCTCCTTGCAATGCCTCCCCAGCGATGATGAGCCGCGCCTCGGGAACGCGGCGCCGGATGTCCATCCAGATGGACACCACGTCTCCCGGCGCGAATTCGATGAAGCGCGTGAGCAGCAGCGCCGTGGGAGGCGCCTCGTTGGGCCGTCGGGGACGCGGCCGCGGGATCGCGTCCACGCCATTGGGTAGATGGACGACGTGCCTGGCCCCCATCGTCTTGGCCTGCATCGCCAGCCAGCGGGACGCAACCGTGAGCGCGTCCGCGTGCCGAAACCCCCACCGCTCCTGCCAGGCGAAGAGCCATCGGGCTACGATCGGATATCCCATCCGATCGTTCCAGCCGCCCGGCCCCTCCCAGTCATCCGCGTCGAGCACCAGGCCCCCGTGCCACAATCCTATTCGGCGGGCGTACCAGAGGGTTTGAAGGACAAGGCCGGCGTAGGCCTTGGGCTTGAACACGTGCACGAGGTCAGGACGACTCGCAAGTACGGCCCGGAGCATCTCGGCCATGATCTGGGCCGGATGGCGGACCCTTGCGTGGACGACCTGCACGCCATGATCGTCCCATACGCGGCCCTCATCCTCTGGGCTATCCCATGGCGGGACGATCAGCGTGGGCTCATGGCCGCGTTGGGCCAGACTCCGGGCCAGAGGCAACGCCCGTCGCCACATGGTGCCACGTACCCGCAGTCCAAACGTCCCAACCAGCGCGATGCGCATATCACTCCAGAGGGCCTTGCCCGTATCCTGTGTAACGTCTGCATTCTACGTGACGACCGCGATCGTTGCAAGCCCATTGTGAAGGATAATTATCACAAGTCCTGCATGGGCGCTTGGCCGCGCTTTTCCTCACTGCAGAGACGCTGAGGACGCGGAGTTTCTCTCTATTTTGTCTTCTCCTCTGCGCCTCCGCGGTGAAATATAGGCAATCGCCACTATGTGAACCGATGTCCTCGTGATATGTGCCATTGCACCGGTCAGGGATACATGCTAGAATCAGCAGGGGAAGATCATAGTCGCTCTTTCTGCCAGGAGGTCCACATGATTCACAAGGCGCCAGCTCCGGATCCTGATAAGATCCGTGTGATATTTGAACTCCCTAGTTCCATCTGGGCGGAGAAGATCTACTTGGTGGGGGAGTTTAATGGGTGGAATCGGACGTCTCATCCCTTACGGCAGGAGCGAGATGGCGCCTGGCGGATCTCCCTGGACCTGCCAAAGGGGCGACGTTACCAGTTCCGTTATCTGATCGATGGCACGCAGTGGCAGAACGATCCTGATGCCGACGATTACGTGCCTAACGAGTTCGGATCTTATAACTCGGTGGTCTCCACCGAAGTATCACCGGAGGGGAAGGACGGGTGAGCGCGCGGACCATGGAGCATGCCGAGATCGTATCCTGCATCCTCGAAGGACGGCTGATCGCCGTCGTGCGTGTGGGCTCGCCGGATGAGGCTGTGGAGGTGGGGCGGGCGCTGGCTTGCGCCGGGGTTCACCTCATCGAGATCACGTTCACTGTGCCGAATGCCCCCCAGGCGATCGCTCGGCTGGCCGATGAGTCGCCGGATATCATCGTCGGCGCTGGCTCGGTCACGGACATGACGCAGGTCGAGGCCGCCATCGATGCCGGCGCCCGGTTCGTGGTCTCCCCTATAGGCTTCTTGGAGATGATCCCGATATGTCGGCGACGGGGCGTGGTCAGCATGGTCGCCGGGTTGACCCCTTCTGAGCTGTTTCGAGCGTGGCGCGCTGGCTCTGACTTCGTGAAGCTGTTCCCTGCTGAGGCTGTGGGAGGGCCCTCCTATGTCCGAGACATTCTGGCGCCGCTTCCTGAGCTGCCCCTGGTCCCCACCGGTGGGGTGACTTTGGATAACTTCCTGGCGTATCTCGACGCTGGCGCGAGGGCCGTCGGCCTGGGCAGCGCGTTGGTGCCGAAAGCATTGACGCGCGCCCGTGATTGGGCTGCGCTTACAGAACACGCCGCGAGATTTGTAGAAGCGATGAAGGATCGCTCGCTTTGAGGGAAGATGGGTGGAGGCGTCATGCTGGACATCGTATCCATCGGGGAGTGCATGATCGAGTTCTTCGCCGAGGAGCCGATCGCGGAGGCAGAGTGCTTCACCAAGGCATTCGCGGGGGATGCGCTGAACATCATCGCCGCGGCGCAGCGTATGGGCTCGAAGACAGGGTTCATCACCCGGGTGGGAGATGACCCCTTCGCTCCGTACCTGTTGAAGGGATGGCGAGACTTAGGCATCGACACCAGCCATTGCAAGGTGGTGCCCGGGTTTAACGGGATCTACTTCATCAGCCTGCTGCCGGGCGGTGAGCGGGAATTCACGTATTACCGGAAGGGCAGCGCGCCCTCGACGATGGAACCTTCGGACCTGGATGAAGCGTATATCGCCAGCGCCCGGATCCTGCTGACGACGGGGATCACTCAGGCGATATCGCCCTCCGCGCGCGCGACAGCATTGCGGGCGGCGCAGATCGCTCGAGCCCATGGCGTGAAGGTGGCCTATGATCCCAATCTACGGCTCAAGTTGTGGTCTTTAGAGGAGGCGCGGCAGGCCCTGGATGAGATCCTACCCTACGTGAACATCGCCATGCCGGGCGGGCCGGAGGAGAGTCAGCTCCTTCTGGGCGTTGAAGAGCCGCGGCAGGTGATCGAGTACTTCTGGCGCGCGGGGGTTGACCTGGTGGCGTTGAAGTGGGGCATGGTTGGGAGCTGGATCGGGGAGCGCGAGTCGGGCTCCATTGAGCTGGTGCCCCCCTTACAGGGAGTGAAGGCCAGGGATACGACCGGTGCCGGGGACGCGTTTAATGGGGCCTTCCTGCATGGCCTGTGCGCCGGGATGTCGCCTGTGGAGGCGGCGCGGCTAGGGATGATCGCGGCCGCGTTGAAGGTGCGCGGTCGCGGGGCTGTAGCCAGTCTGCCCAGCCGTGAGGAGGTATACGCCATCTACAGGGAACAGATGACGACTCATCGGTGAGGATATGCCTGAGAACCCTTCAGGGTTTGGACAGTTTACTCTCCTAACCGCAAGGGACGCAAAGGCGGTTCAAAAAGTTCTTCTGACGTCAAAGCCTTACGCTCATATTGGCATACACGACAGAAATAATGTGGACAACGCGCGTGTTGCTTTTAAAAAATGTAGGGGCGACCGGCCGGTCGCCCCTACTATTTATTCCAAGTTGCGTGGTTATCCAGGATCCAGGGGAAGATGGATACGCGCGATGACGCCTTGTGCCCCAGGATCGGGCCATATCAAGCGGCCTCCATGGGCTTCAATGAATGCCGTAGCGATGAGGATGGGAAGGGATCGGTTTCGACGCTGCCTTAGTGAGCGGGAGAAGATCTCCTCGCCGTTGGATGAGTGTCGGGTGGCCTGTAGAGTCAGGACGAGCTGATCGATCTCGTTCGCCGTATGCGCTATGTGGAGGCGGAACACTTTAACGGCAGGTAGTTCCCGAGCGACGAAGCGTAACAGGAGCTGTAGAGCCTTCGCCAGGCGAGGCTTATCCGCCAGGATCCAGCGCACGCCGCTCTCATTGATAGGCTGAAGGTTTTGCTTACGCTGAGCTAGATATGCTTGCAGCTCTTCGGTCACCTCGCGGATGAGTTGGGAGAGATCCACCCAGCCTCTGTCAAGAACGAGATCCCCCGATATCGCTGCAAAAGCCTCTGAGAGCGATCCGATGAGATCCACGGCACGCCGGGTGTTCTCCAGGATCGAGCGCGCATAGTTCGCCTGTTCCTCGGACAGCGGAGAGGGATAATTCGCACATAGCAGCTCCGCATATCCGATGGCCATCGCCAGGGGGGTGCGTAGATCGTGTGTGATCATGGAGATGAAAGGCCCCAGGGCAGGGTTAGCGATCGTCTCGGTGATCGACTGCTCGGAATCTGCCCTTTTATGAGGCGATATGATCTTTTCATCCCATGCTTGTAAAGCTTCCCTTGCGCCTGTCAGGTGTAATCTGTTCCTGGGCTTCGTGGCGAGCGGAGGGAGGGTTTGATCGATATACATGATATCCTGCCCTTAGTTGGGTACCACACTTGGCTCTCGGGAGAGGTATTTCTTGACGATCCGTATGACCTCAGCACCTGAGAAGGGCTTCATGATGTAATCGTTCGCGCCAACCGCAAGCGCGCGCTCGATCTCATCCATCTGTCCCCTGGCGGACAGCATGATGATGGGGATGGATGACATCCGAGGATGGGCCCGGATCGCCTTGATGGTCTCGATGCCGTCCATCGCCGGCATCACCATGTCGCAGATGACCAGATCTGGGGATAGGCGTTCAAGGTTCTCGATGGCCGACAGGCCATCGTGGGCTCCGACGACCTCGAATCCTGCCATGCCGAGGAAGATGGATACCAGCTTGATCAGCTCGGGTTCATCATCAATCACAAGGACACGCTTGTTCATCACTGCCTCTCAGTTATTGGAAGGGAGCTAGATTCCAATTCAATCCTAAGCGCGGGAGGGGCGGACGTCAATATGACCGTGGTACTCAAAGGGGGCAAGTACCCCCCTGGATGGACCTCTTATCCCTCCTGGAGTCTGGTAAGACCTCGGTTTCTCCCTTACTGACAGGGCCAAGGTTCCACTAAGGCAAGGCCGTCTTTGCTATACAGAATGTCCTGCCGGTAGCACCCCATTCAACCGTGGAGGGCATGTAGGACGGGTTTCTTACCCGCCATCTTTCTGCAACAACCACGGTTAGAGTGTGGAGCTACCTGTCCTACCAGAAGGCCTAAGAAATCGGGGTTTTTGGGGACTTTCTCCCCACGAATCCAAATTCGCCAGAGTCCAGTCCCTCATGAGGAAGTTTCACCTGTCTGTGCAGGCTCCTCCATCGGCTTGAACGCCAGAAGCGTCAGCACACGCTGACGAAATGCCAGGCGGCCATCTCGCTCGCGACGCACCTGTAGCCCGGCGGCGTCGCCCTCGATCGCCGCGTCGAGCATGGCAGTCACGGCCTCCACCGTCTCCTCGTCGGTGTGTTCCGTGTCGAGCCACTCATCCAGATGACGTTCGATCTCATCCGTCTCGTCTTGTTCGATGACGAGACCGGCTTCGGCTACGAGGTCGCGTATCTGATCCGCGGTGAGCAACGTCACATGGGAGCTATCCCGCCTCAGCTCAATGACATCCTGCGTGGCGCGCTTGACGGGGTCTACATCGCCGACGGGCTCATAAATGAGGATACGGCCTCCCGGTCGGCACACGCGCATCATCTCGCGAATCGCCGCGGCGGCATCTTCGAAGTGGTGCAGCCCATAGGCACACGTGACCAGGTCGAACGCGTTGTCCGGGAAGGGGAGCTGCTCGGGATGCGCCCAGCGTATGTGCAGATTCTCGACGCCGGCCTCGAGGCGAGCTCGCTCGGCCTGTTCGAGGGAATCCGGGCTGGTGTCCACGGCGATGATCCGTTCCACATGGGGGGCCAGCGCTACAGCCAACGTGCCATCACCGGTGGCCATATCGAGTACCTTCTCATGCGGTTGTGGTTGGGCGGCGCGCACGACATGTTCAATCTGAGCCTGCGTGAAATCATGAAGCCGCAAGGTAGGCGTGAGCGATTGTGGCTCCGTCTCCGTCGCAGCGGGGGTGAGTTCCTGATCGGCTATCTCCTCCTGTGAAGGAGGTTGAGCGAGCGGTCGCAAAGGGAGAAGGAGATGCTCGGTCTTGTTGACGTAGACCAGCATCCACTGTTTCTCCGCCCAGACGAGCTTATGGATCGCCGTGTTCTCCTGATAGACCCGGACGTGGTGCCCGCCGATCAGAGAGCGTAGCAAGGTCGCCATCGTCCCTCCGTGGGTCACGATGGCGATACGCTGTCCCCAGAAGCGATCCAGCACGGCCCGTAAGGCGCGCACCACTCGATCGCGGAAGGCGACGTAGGTGGGGGCCGTCTCCAGGGTGGGGATCCAAGGCTCATCGGGTAAGCCGCGGCTCTCGGCAAACGAGGGGAACTCCTCCCAATAGGGATGGCTCGTCTCCTCCAGGCCGTATTGGATGTGGACTGGTCGGCCTAGATGCATGGCCAGGATGTCGGCTGTCTGTCGAGCGCGCAATAGAGGGCTGGAGATGATCACGTCGATGGGCTCGTTCTCCGCCAGCCACTCGGCCAGACGGCGGGCCTGTTGCCATCCTCGGGAGGTAAGGCCGCTGTCGGGGCTGAAATCGGCCCCATAGATATTGCTCAGGGATTCCGCGTGGCGGATTAAAAGCAGGTGAGTCGTATCGGAGGTTTCCATGAGCCCCACCCTGGATTAACTGGAGACGAATCGCCTCGATGGTCCATCCCGGAAACGTAATATCCTATCTTGGATGGACAGAGTATACCGATTCTCGGGCTCTATGTCAACTATCCGTCGCGTGCTCGATGATCTTCACATAGCCTAACACGATCCTCTGATCCGTAAAATTGGTCTTAAGCCGATCGAGCGTCCTGGGATCGTATAGGCCGACCTCGATGAAGTAAATGCCAGGTGGCGCGTCATCCGGTAGCCTGAGCTGATAGGTGTCCTTGATGAGTCGTCCCGTCTCCCACGTGGATGTCGGGGCGGCGCCCCCCTGTGGCATGGCGTCCACTTGGGCCCACACCGCATCTGGGGGGAACACCAGATGCGTGAACACGACATAATCCTTCTGAGGCGCTGTCAGGGCTTCCCACCAAAGCGTTAGCGTCAGTGCCTCCCCAGGCCGCATCACCCGCCGGTCGAGCTGGAAGCCCACCAACGCGATCTGATCCTCGAAGTTGATGAAGATGGGATTGGGCAGCCCCCTTTCGGTGACCCGCGGGAGCAGCTGGATATATCCCAGCGTCAGGTGATCTTGCTCACCTACGGATAGCCTGATCCCATCGGCGAAGTGATACAATCCAACGTCCACGCGAAGCCGCGCTGGCGCGATGGCCGTCTCCGGGATCTGGATGCTGTGCTGGTCGGGGATGATGGGGCCTACAGGCCACTCCGTGGTGGGTAGGGCCCCGCTGGCGGGATAGCTATCGCGCTGTGCCTGTATGATGCCCACCTCATCGACGAGGTGGATGAACACGCTGTAGTCGCGGTCGGGCGGGCGCAGCGCCTTCCAGTAAAGGGTGAGTTGAAGCGTCTGGCCCGGACGTAAAGCCGTCGTGTCCATCTCATAGCCCACTAGGCGGATCTGGCCCTCGAATTCAGCGGCCAGCGGGTTAGGGACTTTCGCATTCGGGGGGAGCAGGGCGGGCGCCGCGTAGGCCGGTGCGATCCATCGCCATGGAGCGAACGCAGCCAGCCCGAACAACCCGGATATCAACAACGTCGCGAACGTGCCTCGCCATCGTCGTGGGATCCAGATGTGCAGACCGGCGCTGAGGAGCACCGCGAAGGCGCTGATCGCGGGGAACAGCAATCGACCTTGTGGATAGCGCATCTGCGCCCATTGGACTAGGGCGATGACGATGAGCATGAGCCAGAGGGCGAGTAAAAGGAGGGTGCGAGTGGGCGAGTCTGCGGGTTTGCGAGTCTGCGAGTCTGCGGGTGAGCGAGTGAGCGAGTGGGCGAGTCTGCGGGTTGGCGGGTTTACAAGTGGGCAGATGAGCAGGCCCGCCAGACCAAGGAGACTGAGGATGGTATACACATGGTAGAACCATTCGTCGGCTACGACGTTAAACCACCCGAACACGGCCCAGCAGGATCGCCAGACGCCCTGGGCGCGGGCGAGGAGTTCTGCCCACGTGGGCGGTTCGGCCCGGCGAGGAAGGACGGCGAACATCGCCTGTAGCCCCAACGGGTCACCATATAGCCGCCAGTTGCGCCAGTACCACCAGCCACCGACGGCCATAGCGACCGCGCCTATGAGCGCGCCTCAACGTATTAGGTCGCCGAAGGAGCGACGGCGCCAGGCTATAAGGGATAGGGTCAGCCCCGTCGGGACGAACAACAGCAGCCCATTCAGTTTGCTCAAAGCGGCCACGCCGAGCAGCACTCCGAGGAGGACGAGCTGATACCTCCTTGGCTTCTCCTGCGCCAGCAGCCGCACCAGCAGCCATATCCCGGCCGCGCTGCAGGCGATCACCAGGTTGTCGTTGTTCACGGCCGCGCTGAGGAAGAGGAATTGCGGGTTAAAGGCTACCAGCGCCGCGGCCGCGGCCGCGATGGTTCTCTGGCCCGGGAAGATGGTCCGTGCTGTGCCATATGTGCATAGCACGGTGGCGGCTCCCATCAGCAGCGAGAGGAAGCGCACCATATGGGCTGCCAGCGCCACGCCTCGCCATGGCCAGGCGTCGGCTCGGCCGTGCACGATCACGTTCTTATTGCCGAAGGCATCGGCCCGTCCCATGGCGGCGTGCGGGTTGTAGCGGATGACCTCGGCCGCGTTGTCAGTGGGGATGGGATAGGTCACCAGCGCGGCCAGCATGTAATACAAAGGTGGCTGACTGCCCTCCTGATGCCAGGGGGCGTTTCCCACCTGTTCCGGCCTCGGCAGCCCATGGCCTTCCACCAACCAACGCACATACTCGTAGTGCCATACCTCGTCTGGCGCCTCAAACAGCGGGTTAACGACGCTGTAGATCGTTCCCAGGATGAGGAAGGCCAGGAGGATAACGGCGAGGGGCCAATCATCTCGAAGCCGCATGGCGAGTGAACGTGCCCTTCGCGACGGCATCATCTCCTCAACTCTTAAGGCGACTCGCATACCTGCAAACTCGCAGACTCACAGATCCGCAAACTCGCAGGCCCGCTCACTCGCAGACTCGTTCAGCGACCAAAGGTACCTGGAACATCATCTTCCTGCGACAGTTCCAGCCGCTTCACCCGCAGCAGGATCTCCTCGCTGAGGCGACGGTTGATGGCGATCAAGTCGGCCACCAGCCCGATCAGGATGACCTGAAACCCGGCGATAAGCAAGACGCTGGCCAGGATGACCGATTGGACGTGGCCCTTGCCCTCCCCCTGGAAGATGAAGTAGATATATCGCAGGGAGAGCAATAGTCCTCCAAGCAGGAGGAAGATGCCTGCGGCTATGAAGACCCGTAGCGGCTCATACATCGCATAGATACGCACGATAGTCTCTGCTGACCGGATCAGGTAATCGGGCAGGCTACGGATCAGCCGGCTCTCCCGTAGCTGGGGGTTGGTGCGCACGGGGACGTGAGTCAGTGCCAATCGCTGTTTCCCGGCCTGGATGATGGTCTCCAGCGTGTAGGTGTAGTCCGACACGACGTTGAGGCGCAGCGCTGCTTCCCGACTGTACGCCCGGAATCCGCTGGTCGTGTCAGGGATCATAGTATCGGAGGCTTGACGTACGACCCAGCTCCCCAATTTTTGTAGCCGCTTCTTCAGCGGGGAGAAGTGCGGAATGGTGTCGATCTGACGATCGCCGATGACCACGTCGGCCTCACCGGCCAGGATCGGGGCGATCAGTTTGGGGATGTCTGCGCCCGCGTATTGGTTGTCGCCGTCCGTGTTCACGATGATGTCAGCCCCTAAGCGCAGGCAGGCGTCGATGCCGGCGGCGAAGGCGGCCGCCAACCCGCGGTGGCGTGGGAAGCGCACGATGTGCTCCACCCCCAGCTCTCGCGCCACTTCAGCCGTGCGGTCAGTGCTCCCATCGTCGATCACCAGGATCTCCACCTCGTCCACGCCGGGGATCTGGCGGGGTATATCGCGCACGGTGGCTGGAAGCGTCGCCTCCTCGTTCAGGCAGGGAATCTGCACGATCAGTTTCATGGCCCTTTTCGACCCATTTCACGCGCTTATGTTGATCCCTCACACAAAGGGGCCCTGAGCTGCCAAGCCGGGCCCCTTGTTCGCCTCGGTGGTCTCCCTGATGCGCGTGTTGGTGTTCCTGCCGATGTGCCGTCGTTGGTACGGCGCTGGGCAGCAAATGATCCTTGAGGGAGACCACCCTCGCCTCATTATGATAACATACTTGTCACTTTAACGTGAAACGTCGGTCGGTCTCGATGTGAAAGCGTCTCCTCAGGAAGATGATAAGAGCGAACGGATCGCCTGGGCGCTCTCGATGATCTCCTCCGTAGGATCATGATCGCCGGTCTCGATCTCGATGCTCAACGGGCCATCGTAGCCGATGGCTTTCAGGGCTTTGACGATGCCTTTGACATCCACGACGCCTTTCCCCAGCGCGCAGCATCGATGGCCGCCGTCAGGCAGGATGTCTTTGAAGTGCACGTGGATGATGTGTCCTTGCAGCTCATAGATGGCCTGCACTGGATCGCCCCCGGCCGCGGCCATGTTCCCCGTGTCGATGGTCACGCCGATCCAGTTCTCATAGCCGCGGATGGTCTCCAGGAGCTCAGCGGCCGTCTTTTCGGGGTGGTTCTCCACGCCGACCTTAATCCCGTACTTCCGGCATAGGGGATAGATTTTCGCTGCCATATCCCGATCGATCCAGTCGGCGATGACCGGCGCGCCCAGCGCACGGGCGGCCTGGAAGGTGACCTCGGTGCGATCTAGATCCTCGCGTGCGTCGCCCAGGCCGCTGGCGAAGGAGACCACGCTTAGCCCCCGTTGCTCGATGAGCTGACGCAGCGCGACGAAGTCGGCCAGCTTCCACGTCCATGGACCGGCGTGTGCCTTCCACACCTCCACGGCATCCAGTCGCGCCGGCTTCAGGCGATCAAGCAGCTCGGCGAAGACTTGAGGTGTGGCGCGCTCCGTGGTGACCCGCTCCGCCTCGCCCCAGTTGAACTGGACGCCCGGATAGCCGATGGCATCACACACATAACTGGCGCTGACGAAAGAGATCTGCATGGGAGCCTCCTTACGCTTTACGCATTACTTTTTCTCCATGGCCTCCAGCTCATCGATCATACCGGAGATGACGTCGAAGCCGCCCCGCCAGAATTCGGGCGAGGTGATATCGATCCCCGCCTCGCTCAGGATGCGCTGGGGGCTCTCCGATCCGCCATAGGCGAGGATCTTCAGGTAGGCGGGTTTGAACGTCTCACCTTCCTCCTTGTAGCGCTGATAAAGGGAAAGCACCAGAAGCTGCCCGAAGCTGTAAGCGTAGACGTAGAAGGGGGTGTGATAGATGTGAGGGATGGAGACCCACTCCCATCGGAACTCATCACTGATCTCGACGGCGTCCCCAAATTGCTCGGTCAGGTTCCCCATGTATCGTTCGCACAGCTCATCGATGGTGCGGCCCTGATTGACCAGATCGTGAGCCTCGCGCTCGAACAGGGCGAAGTAGGCCTGGCGCATTACAGTGGCGTAGGCGTCGTCCAGCACCGCGACCAGCAGATCGCGGCGCACGGCCTCGTCCTCCTCCTCTCGCAGCAGCCGATCCGTCAGGAGCATCTCGCCGAAGACGGAGGCCGTCTCTGCCAGAGGGAGGGAGGGGTGGAAGGTGAGGACGGAGTGGTGCCCGGCGAGAGATGAGTGAATGGCGTGGCCCAGCTCATGCGCCATGACGGCCACGTCGCGCGCCTTACCAGTATAGTTAAGCAGCACATAAGGGGTGAGGCCTGGGAGCACGCCGTAGGAGAAGGCCCCGCCTTGCTTCCCAGGCCGCACCTCGGCGTCGATATGGCGCTCGGCGAACACGCGCCGGGCGTGTTCCGCCATCTCCGGGGAAAAGGCCTGATATGTATCCAGCACCAGATCGATCGCCTCAGCGTATTCGTAACTCTTCTCCGCTCCGGCGATGGGCGCGTAGATGTCGTACCGGCGCAAGCGGTCCATGCCCAGCCAGCGGGCCTTAAGGCGGAAATAGCGCTGGAAGACGCTCGCGTTCTCGCGGCATATATCTAAAAGCGTATCCACGGCCGCGTCGGGGATATCGTTAAGCAGGTTGCGCACGGCGATCGGGGTAGCGAAATGGCGCAGCCTCAGGTTCTCGTTGTACCAGTCCCGCACCCGATAGGCGTAGATCTGCCCCAGGAGGTTGCCCTGCTCGCCATAAACCCGATACAACTCCTGATAAGCGGCTGCCCGCAGCTCGGGGCGCGGGTCCCGCACGTACACCATGAGTTCCTCTCGGGTGAGCCGCTTCTTCTCTCCATCCACTTCCAGCTCAAAGGTGAACCGGTTGGTGATCATATCGTAGAGGGTGATGAGCGCGTTGACGCCGTTGACGTCCTTGATGTTGATGATGCGCTCCTCGGGCTCAGTGAGGGTGTGGGGCTTAAAGCGCCGCAGGCTCTCCAGAAAGTAGCGGTAATCGCCAGCGTTGCGCATCAGGCGCTGTGCCGGCGTGTCATCCAACCCCTTCCACCAGAGGCTGAAGAACAGGACGCGGTTCTGTATCTCGGCGCCCAGTTGCTCGATCTTGCTGCGGAAGGCCAGCGCCCGCTGGTCTTGCGTGTCCTCAGCGAACCAAAGGTAGGCGTAGCCGGCGAGACGGTGGAGCGCCAGGGTGATGGCCTCATACTGGCGCACCGCGGCGAGGAATTCTTCCTCCGGCATGTCCGGGGATAACCGATCGCGTAGCGCCTCCATCTCGCCTACGAGGCGCTCCAGCTCGGCGATCGCATCATCGGCGGCCTCCGGCGACGGAAGCAGATCGCTCAGGTCCCAACGCGTCATCTCGTCAGGGTTCATAAGTCCTCTCCTCCCTGGCTTCTCGTTTTTCGCTCCGCTATCTTGCTCCCTGTTAGCGGTTCGGTCAAGTTGAGGAGTAAGCGAGTTTGCGAGTAGGTGGGTGAGCGAGTAGGCAAGTGCGCGAGTTTGCGGGTATGCGGGTGGCGGCGGGATGGATTTGCGCGGAGTCGGACTTTGTGCTATAGTAGAAATCCCTTTTCGGAAAGAGAGACATCGCTGCTTGATTCTGGGATGGCCTTTCTCAATGGCTACCTCTGGTCCCTATCTCCAAACGGTAGATCGCGCGCTTCAGGTGTTGCTTCAGTTTGATGAGGCACATCCTGAGTGGAGCGCCGCTGAGCTGGCTCAACAACTGGGGTTGCATCGCAGCATCGTCTATCGGATTCTGGCCACGTTAGAGCGACGCGGGTTCGTCACCCAGGCCGACCGTCGTGGGCGTTTTCGCCTGGGGCTCAAGTTGGTCGAGTTGGGCAACGTCGTCCTGGCCAACATGGACCTGCGCCAGGTGGCGCATCCCGTTATGGAGCGGCTGGTGCGAGAGACCGGTGAGTCGGCTTTCCTCACCGTCGTCAGCGGCGATGAGAGCGTCTGTGTGGATAAGATCGACAGCCCGCAGCCCATCCGGGTGACGCTTACCCTCGGTGGTCGTAGTCCTCTCCACGCGGGCGCGTCGAATAAGATCCTTTTAGCTTATCTCCCCCCCAAGGCCATTGATGCCTACATCGCCAAGGGCTTGGAACAGATCACACCGGATACTATTACGGATCCACAGCAACTCAAAGAGGAGTTGGCCCAGATCCGCAAGCAGGGATGGGCCTACAGCGTAGGTGAGTTAACCCCTGGCGTGGCGGCTATGGCTGTCCCCTTGCGGAACAGCAACGGCGAAGTGGTCGCGGGACTGAGCATCGCTAACCTGGCTTCCAGGTTCAGCGAAGACAGGCGCCCGATGCTGATTCAGAAGCTCCGCGAGGCGGCCGACGAGATCTCGGCTCAATTGTTGGTATGGCACACAGCCCAGTCACCCTCCTCGTAAGGGGATCTGGGTTCTATCTGCCATCATGACGCCTCGCCGCGACGGTGTATTGGGTTCCTCTTGCTGAACATGGCCTGGACTCCCAAGGCACATCTTTTTGAGGAAGAGCATGATGTATCGAATTGGACTCATTCGTGTGTTTTCCACCGATGATGTAGAACTCCTGAATCGCCACGGCCGATTGCTGGAGAAGTTCATCGCCCGCCCTGATCTTCAGGTGATCAGCCGCTGCATTGAGGGTCACCCACAGGGCCTCTGGAATCAAGAGGAGATCCGCAAAGCGATCCCCAAGATCGTTCGGCTGGGCCAGGAGATGGAACGCCGGGATGGCGTGGCCGCCCTGTTGGTCAGTTGCGCCGCAGATCCTGGCGTCCCCGAGCTGCGGGAAGCGGTTCGCGTGCCGGTGATCGGCGCTGGCTCTGCATCGGCGGCCGTGGCCCTCTCCCTGGGACGGCCGGTGGGCGCGTTGGGCATCACCGACTGGATCCTGCCGCCGATCAGCGAGGTGTTGGGCTCGCGGCTCGTCGGCTGGGAGGTACCCGAAGGGGTGAAGACGACTGTGGATCTCATGTCCGAACAGGGACAGGAGCGCTTCGTCGAGGCTGGTGAGCGTCTTAAGGGGCGAGGCGCCGGGGTCATCCTCCTGGCCTGTACCGGCTTTTCCACCGTAGAGGCCGCCCCCCTCCTGGAGGAGCGATTAGGGTTGCCGGTGATCGATCCGCTCCTCTCTGCCGGGATGATCGCGTACTACGCGGCCAGGGGGAACGCATGAAGCGCATCAAGGTCATCGTGGCGGTCAGCACCGACCGCTGGAACCGTCCTTTGGCGGAGCAGTATGAGCAGCTTAAAAACCCAGACACTGAGCTCACGATCGTCAATTTGAAGAAGGGGCCGGAATCCATCGAGGCTTTCTATGACGAAGCCTTCGCTGAGCCTTTTGTGGTCAGAGAGATAGAGCAGGCGGCGGATGAAGGTTTCGATGGCATCATCATTTACTGTTTTGGCAATCCGGGATTATACGCCGCCCGCGAGGCGGTGAGCATCCCGGTGGTGGGCATCGGGGAGGCGGCTATCAACCTGGCCTGTATCCTGGGCCATCACTTCTCGGTGGTCACGGAAGTGGCCCACGCCGTGCCGCGGGTGTGGCGTACTATCCGACTCATGGGTGTGACGGAGAAAGTGGCCTCGGTGCGGTCGGCGGATATCCCGGTGCTGGATATGGGGGATCTGGATCGATTGCGGGCCGCCGTACTCCATGCTTGTGAGACAGCCATCGAGGCTGATGGGGCTGATGTGCTCGTGTTGGGATGTGGATCCATGTTCGGTGTGCGGGAGGAGATCGAGGGCCGATACGGGGTTCCCGTGGTCGAGCCTGGCCCGGCGGCGTTGAAGCTCCTGGAATCCCTGCTATCTCTGAAGCTGAGCCATAGCAAGCGAGCCTTCCGGCCACCGCCGGTGAAGCAGATCTTATTCTAGCGGAAAGGAGGGATGCGTCACAAGCGATCTCGGTCTAAAGTGTATGTTGGGTCCCCCACATCAATGTCTATGGAGGAGGCGACCATGAGACACAAGTCCTATACCCTAACGCTGCTTATCTTGCTCGTCGTCGTGTCCCTGGGGCTGGTCCAGTGCGCGCCAGCGGTCACCCCCGCGCCGACCGAGGCGCCGCCTGCTGAAGAAGCCGCCGCGCCGACGGAAGCCCCGGAGATCGCCATCACGTACGCGACGCAGCAGACGACGGTTACCCTTGATCCGGCGCTCCACGTGGACGAGACTCAAAGCCTGCACGTGATGAACGTCTACGACCCATTGGTCTTCCCGACCAAGGGCGGTCCACCCAGGCCCCATCTGGCGGAATCTTGGGAAGTCTCTGATGACGGCCTCACCTACACCTTCCACCTGCGTAAGGGCGTCAAATTCCACGACGGCACGGAGCTCACCGCCGAAGATGTGGCCTTCAGCATGGATCGCATGCTCTCCATCGGCAAAGGCTTCTCCTGGCTGTGGAAGGGCGTGTTGGATCCAGGCGACACCGAGGCGGTGGACGACTATACGGTGGTCTTCCATCTGAACAAGCCCTACGGTCCCTTCCTGGCCACGCTGGTGCAGCTCTTCATCGTCAACAAGGACCTGCTCATGGCGAACAAGCAGGATGGGGACTACGGGGAATTTGGTGACTACGGCATGGCGTTTCTCAACCAGCAGGACGCCGGGTCCGGCCCCTACTGGGTGGAGACCTACGAGCCGGGCGTCAAGACCGTCTTCCGTAAGTTCGATGACTACTGGGGCGGTTGGGAGCCTGGCCAGGTGGACAAGGCTACCTTCCTCATCGTCAGCGAGATGGCCACCCAGAAGCTGATGCTTCAGCGGGGCGAAGTGGACATGATCGAGCAGTGGCACTCCGTGGAGACCTTCGAGGAGTTGAAGCAGTCGCCGGGGATCGTGGTGGAGGAGGATCCCAACGTGCAGCTCTTCTTCCTGAGCATGAACAACAAGAAGCCACCGCTCGACAATGTAGAGGTGCGCAGGGCCATCTCCTATGCTTTCGACTACGACACGGCGGTGAACGTCATCTTCAAGGGGGCTGCTCAGGCTCGAGGGCCGGTCCCCATCCTCTTGCCCGGCCATAACCCCAACACCATCCAATACACCCGCGACCTGGAGAAGGCCAAGAAGCATCTGGAAGCTTCTGGCATTGATCCCAGCCAGTACAAGCTGAACTACGTGTACGTGACCGGGCTGGAGAGCGAGGAGAAGATCGGCCTCCTGCTCCAGGCCAACCTCAAGGAGCTGGGCTTCGAGGTGGAGCTGCAGCCGGAGCCATGGGCGCGGATGGTGGAGTTGGTCTCCAAGCCGGAGACGGCGCCGCACTTCATGGCCGTCTTCCACACCGCCAAGTACCCCTCGCCGGATGGGCACACTTATCTGATGTTCCATCCGAATGCGTGGGGTACCTACATGTCCTGCAGCTACTATGAGAACCCCGAGGTCTCTGCCTTGCTGGAGGAGGCTCGGGCTACGGTGGACACGGAGAAGCGCTACGAACTGTATGGCAAGGTGCAGGAGATCGTGGCCGATGAGGCGGCCGCCCTCTTCATCGCTAATCCGCTGCACCGCATCGCTCATCGGGATCGGATCACGGGTTACACCTTCCTGGGTGTGCTCGGCTATGATCTGACCTGGTATCCGCTGCGGGTTAAGTAGTGCGTATTGCGTGTTGCGTATTCCGTAGCCCCTGGTCCGTCCCGGGGCCAGGGGCTACGGCGCATTATACAGGGACATACTGCGCAACGCAGGAGATCCGATGAGATACCGCGACTATCTGATCCGACGGCTGCTGTATACCATACCGGCGCTCATCGGCCTCTCGATGCTCATCTTCGTCATCGCCCGGGTGATGCCCGGCGATCCGGCCCGGCTGGCCCTGGGCCCTGAGGCCAGCGAGGAGCAGGTGCAGAAGCTGCGGGAGGAGCTGGGACTTAACTTACCCATCCACCTCCAATACATCCGCTATATGCGGGGGGTGCTCCAGGGCAGGCTGGGCGCTTCGCTGTACACGAATCGGGATGTGGTCATAGACCTGAAGGAGTACTTCCCGGCCACCTTTGAGCTGGTCACCGTAGCCATGATCCTATCCGTGGTCGTCGGCGTGCCCCTGGGCATCATCTCAGCGGTCCGCAGGGATCAATGGGAGGACCATGTCACACGCATCTTCGCCCTCTCGGGCGTCTCCATGCCGCGCTTCTGGATCGGCATCCTCTTCCAATTAGTCCTGGCCTATCACCTGGGCCTCTTGCCGACCACCGGGCGTATCGCGCCGGACATTCCGCCGCCGACGTCCATCACGGGGATGTATTTGGTGGATAGCCTGATCACAGGTAACCTTGTGGCCTTCAAGAGCTGTCTGGTCCACATCATCATGCCCGCCGTCACCCTGGCGCTCTCGCCCATCGCCCAGCTCATGCGAGTCGTACGGGCCAGCATGATCGAGCAGATGCGCAAAGGATATATCCTGGCCGCGCGGGCGAATGGGATGCCGGAGAACTTATTGGTGTATAAGTACATGCTTAAGAACGCCTTTATCGCTGCTTTAACGATCATAGGGCTCTTATATGGCTTCTTCCTGGGGGGCGCGTTCGTGGTGGAAACAGTGTTCTCCTGGCCGGGCATGGCGCGGTATGGCGTGAGAGCTTTCATCTATAAGGATTTCAACGCTCTCATCGGCGTGGTGTTGGTCATCGCCGTGGCTTACGCGGTGATCAACATCCTGGTGGACATCGCGTATGGCCTGTTGGATCCACGCATCAGGTTGGGAGCGGAGGCGAGAGAGACGTGACACAAGCCAGATTGTGGAAGCTTAGCTCTGGTGATGCTTTTGAGGCGCGTTTTGAGGATCTCCGACGTACACTGCATCGGCTGCGGCGCAGTCCCCTCTCTTTGGTGGGGCTGGCCATCGTCTTGGGGTTGATAGGGATGGCCATCTTTGCCCCGCAGATCGCCCCGTATCCTGAGGACATCGCCACAGTGCACTTCGATCGCACCTTCCAACCTCCGAGCCGTGAGCACTGGTTCGGCACCGACGAGGTGGGGCGCGATGTGCTCAGCCGGGTCATCTTCGGCACTCGTATCTCCCTCTCCATCGGCCTGGCCGTGCTGGCGATCGCCCTGGCCATTGGCGTACCCCTGGGCCTTATCGCCGGCTATATGGGCGGCCTGGTGAACACCGTGATCATGCGCTTGACCGACATCTTCCTGGCTATCCCGCCTGTGGTGCTGGCCATGGCCGTAAGCGCCTTGCTCACGCCCACCCTGGAGAACAGCATCTTCGCCATCGCCTTCAGCTGGTGGCCTTGGTATACGCGCCTCATCCAGGGGCAGGTGCTCTCGATTAAAGAGGAGACCTTCGTGGAGGCGTCCCGCTCGGCGGGGGCCAGCGCCTTTTACATCGCCTTCAAGGAGATCCTGCCCAACGTCTTGACTATCCTCATCGTTAAGGTGACGTTGGATATCGGCTATGCCGTCCTCACCGGAGCGGTACTGGGCTTCCTGGGCTTGGGGGTGCGCCCGCCGACCCCGGAGTGGGGGACCATGGCCAGTAAGGGGCGGCTGCATCTGCCCACCCGCTGGTGGTTGACCACCTTCCCCGGCTTGGCCATCTTCATCACGGTCCTGGGCTTTAACCTCTTGGGCGATGGCCTGCGCGATGCCTTTGACGTGGAGCTGGAGTAGAGATGCTGGAAGTCGAGGATCTGAGGGTCTACTTCGACGTCTTCGAGGGCGAAGCCCGAGTGCTGGACAGCGTGAGCCTGCATGTGGACGAGGGGGAGACGGTCGCCCTGGTGGGCGAGACGGGTTGCGGCAAGTCGGTGACCATCAAGACCATCCTGCGCATCCTGCCCATGCCGCCGGGCCGTATCGTGAGCGGTCATATCATGTATAAGGGGCGGGATCTGCTGGCCATGTCCGAGGAGGAGTTGCATGCCCTGCGCGGCCGGGAGATCGCTTTCATCCCGCAGGAGCCGATGAGCTCGCTCAATCCCGTGTTCACCGTGGAGGAGCAGTTCACGGAACTGATCCGTTGGCAGGGGCGCTATCGGGTGAGCTGGCTGGAGCGCTTGGCGAAGTCCTTCGATGGCGCGGGGAAGCGAGCCGCCTGGGAGCGGGCGTTGAGCTTACTGGAGAAGATGAACATCCCCGATCCGGTGCGGGTGATGCGCAGCTATCCGGTGGAGCTCAGCGGCGGGATGAGCCAGCGGGTGCTCATTGCCATGGCTCTGGCCGGCAACCCCTCGTTGCTCATCGCCGACGAGCCGGGGACGGCGCTAGACGTGACCACCCAGGAACAGATCCTGCAACTCCTGAAGCAGCGAGTGGAGACGGAGAAGCTGGCCGTGCTGTATATCACTCATAATCTGGGTGTGGCGCGAGAGATGACGAGGCGCATCTACGTCATGTATGCGGGCCATATCGTGGAGGAGGCGCCGACGGTGGAGTTGTTCCGGGAGCCTCGCCATCCCTACACCCAGGGGTTGATCGCCTCCATCCCGAAGCTCACAGGCGGGGAGGTGATGGGCATCGAGGGGCGCATCCCGGACTACGTAGATCCGCCATCCGGCTGTCGCTTCCACCCGCGTTGTGAGCACGTCATGGACGTGTGTCGGGAGATCAGGCCGAAACTTGTGCCCATCGGCCCGGGCCATCGGGTGGCATGCCACCTTTACGAGGCGGAGGGCTCAAACTGATCGCCTTCTGATCCAGGACAGCCACAAGGGCTGCTCCTACGCGGTTATATGCTATTTACTACTTAGAGGAACCGCAAAGGACGCGAAGAGCGCTAAGGTTTTTAAATGGTTTTTAAGAACTTTGACGTCAGAAGGACTTTTTGAATCACCTTTGCGTCTTTTGCGCTCTTTGCGGTTACCAAAGTCCAATATTTAGCAGGGGAGATGCATGGCAGCACTGCTCTCAGTCAGCCATCTGAAGAAGTACTTTCCCATCACCGCGGGCTTCCTGGGCCGCCGGGTGGGGGAGGTGAAGGCGGTCGATGACGTCTCCTTTGCCATCCCAGAGGGGAAGACCTTTGCCTTGGTGGGGGAGTCCGGTTCCGGGAAGACCACCGTGGGCAAAACCGTCATCCGGTTGATCCGACCCACCGCCGGCGATATCATCTTCGACGGTACTAACCTCTCCAAGTTCAAAGAGAGGGATCTGAAGCCCTGGCGGCGACAGATGCAGATCGTCTTTCAGGATCCCACGTCGTCGCTCAACCCTCGCCGCCGGGTGGCGGACATCATCGCCACGCCGTTGGAGGTGCACGGCATCGGCACCGCGCGGGAGCGGCTGGCTCGGGTAAAGGAGCTGCTTGAGCTGGTGGAGCTGCCCGACAAATACCTGTACAGCTATCCCCACGCCCTGAGCGGCGGCCAAAAGCAGAGGGTGGCTATCGCCCGCGCTCTGGCCTTAAACCCTCGCTTCGTCGTCCTGGACGAGCCAACGTCGGCCCTGGATGTCTCGGTGCAGGCTAAGATCCTGGCCCTGTTGGCCCGACTGCAGAAGGAGCTGGGGCTGACTTACCTGCTCATCTCCCACGACCTGAGCGTGGTGAAAAACTTCTCCGATCACATCGCGGTGATGTACCTGGGCAAGCTGATGGAGATGGCGCCTACCCAGGAGTTGTTCGCTAACCCGTTGCACCCTTATACTCGGGCGCTGCTCTCAGCCATCCCAGTGGTCATCGACGAGGAACTGGAGATGATCCCGGAGCGCATCACTCTGGAGGGAGAGATCCCCAGCCCGGTCAACGCTCCCAAGGGGTGCGTTTTCCACACGCGCTGCTACGCTCGCATGGACGTCTGTTCGTTGCAGGAGCCACAGCAGTGGGAGCCAGCTCCAGGACATTACGTGTGGTGTCATCTGTTTGCCGTAGGAGGGGACGCGCCAACATGATCCTAGTAGAACGCAAAGAGATCGAGGATGCCGTTCTGAAGATGTTGCAGGTGAACATGGGGCTCCGGGCCGGCGAGCGACTGTTGGTGGTGGCCGATGTACCCACCCTGGAGCAGTGGTCGGCCCAGGATCAACCGTTCCTGACGGCCATGACCCGGCGGGCCCTGCTGGCCAAGACGGTGGCCGAGATCGCCCATGAACGGATGCCCGCGGTGCAGGTGGACTTCCTGCCTTTCCCGTCCACGGGTCGCAGCGGCGCGGAGCCGCCGGCCGACGTGGCCGAGCGCATGCGAGGCGCTGACGTGGTGGTCATCATCAGCTCTTTCTCTCTCTCCCACACTGACGCTCGAGAGGAGGCCTGCCGTGCCGGCGCGCGTATCGCTTCCATGCCCCGCTTTATCCCTGAGATGTTCTACCCCAGCGGGCCCATGGACGTGGATTATCATCAGGTCGAGCAACTGACGCAACGCCTTGCCGAGGCGCTGACGCCGGCCTCGCAGGTGCACGTCACCTGCCCGGCGGGCACGGATATCACGTTCAGCATCGAGGGGCGGCCGGGGCAGGTGGATGCTGGGATGTACACTCAGCCGGGGACGTGGGGCAACCTGCCGGCCGGCGAGGCGTACTGCGTGCCCCTGGAAGGCACCGCCGAGGGCGTGATCTATGTGACGCCTGGATGGTACGCTGGTCTCACCGAGCCCATGATCCTGACCTTCGCCAAGGGCGAGCTGGTAGAGCTGCGGGGTGGCGGCGCCGTAGGGGACCAATTGCGGGAGTTACTGCGCCCTGGCGAGCAGAGCGAGCCCTACAAATCCCGCCGCAACCTGGGGGAGTTTGGCATCGGCACCAATCCCAACGCTAAACGCATTGACATAACCCTTGAAGCGGAGAAGATCATGGGCACCGTCCATCTAGCTGTGGGCGACAACGCCCACATGGGTGGCCAGGTGAGCACGGACTACCACCAGGATTTCGTCATTCCCAAAGCCACCTTCACGCTGGACGGGGAGGTGGTCATGCGGGAGGGGAAGATCGTGTTGCGTAGTGCGTGATGGGTAAAGCGTAAGGCGTAAAACGTAAGGCGTAAAACGTAATGTGGAGGAGGTTTATATGGAATTGGCTTTAGGCACGGAGCCGACGCGCACGTACCTGGCGTTTGAGCTGGCGCGCGGGGCGCGTAAGCTGATCGAAGACGTGATGCTTACCAAACCCGGTGAGCAGGTGGTGATCACCGCCGATACATCCAGCGATTGGCGAGTGGTGGAAGCCACGGCCCAGGCCGCCTTCGCCGCTGGCGCCACGCCCACCGTGGTATGGTACGAGAGCCGTCCCGACGCGGTCATCGAGCCGCCGAAGCCGGTGGCTGGCGCCATCCGCGAGGCCGACGTGTGGATCGAGTATGCTGTGGCCTATTTGCTCCATACCGAGGCCTATAAGCGGGCGCTAGAGCAAGGCTGCCGCTACATCTGCCTGACAGGGATGGACGTGGACATGATGGTACGCACCATTGCTCAGGTGGATTACCCCAAGATGATCGAATTGAGCCATGTGTTGGGTGGCCTCATCGCTCAGGCCGATCACATCCGGGTCGCCAGCCCGGCGGGCACCGATCTCTCGGCCCGCATGGGCGGACGCAAGATCCGCTACTCTGGCAAGTTGGCCGATACGCCTGGGGAGCCCATCATGCTCGGCGGGCAAATCTCCTGGTGTCCGCTGGAGGAGACCATCGAGGGCGTCATCGTCTTCGATGGGGCATGTTGGCCGCCCAAGGAACTGGGTTTATTGCGTTCGCCCATCCGGCTGACAGTGGAGAAGGGCCGGATCACCAAGGTCGAAG
>DUEN01000054.1 GCA_011176545.1 Caldilineae bacterium
CCCCATGGTGTCCACCAGGAGATGACGCTTCCGCCCATTCACCTTCTTGCCCGCATCATAGCCACGGGCCCCCCTTTTTCTGTCGTCTTCACCGACTGGCTATCCAGAATCGCCGCACTGGGCTCTTCATGGCGGCCAGCCTGTACCCGAGTTTGACGACGCAGGACTTCGTGGACCCGTGCCCAGGTCCCGTCCTGACGCCACTGCCGAAAGTAGTGATAGACGGTTTGCCACGCCGGAAAGTCATGAGGCAGCATACGCCATGCACAGCCGCTGCGCAGTACATAGAAGATAGCGTTCAGTATCTCCCGGTAGGTATGCTTCCGGGGCCTCCCTCGCCGTGTCTTGGGTTTGGGTAGAAGCGGCTCGATGATCTGCCACTCGACATCGGATAGATCGGTTGGATACGCCTTCCGTTTGCTCTGCTCTACCATAGCGTGAGATTCTACCCAATGGCCCCCCTTCGATCAAATATTCAGACACACTCTAAGATCGAGAACTCATTGCGAATATTCAGCGCTATTAGAGACCCTGACAACTTTGTTCTAACGCAACTCATCTCTCTCCTCATCCGTCAAATGCATTTCTCCAGCTTGTGGCACCAATTGGGAGACCTTTATGAGTTTCGCAAGAATCCCATTTTGGACCGTTATATCCGGGTACTGACGACCGACAAACGTCCTATCTATGAATTGTGGCAATCCCAGATTGAGGCATTAGCAGATACCCTCAGTGATAGCAGCGCGGTTGTCCTTCAGATGCCTACCAGCGCAGGCAAGACTAGGGTTGCGGAATTGAAGATTGCACATACGCTGGCCACCAACCCGGAGCCCGTACGCTGTATCTACATCGCCCCCTTTAAATCGTTGGCTGCACAGGTTGAAGAGTCCCTTGACTATTACCTCGCCAAAGTTGGATACCGGGTTACATCAGTGTTTGGCAGCTACGAAAGCGTAGAGTTTGAAGATTTTCTGGTCGAACAGAGCGATGTGCTGGTCATAACGCCGGAGAAGCTTGACTATTTGCTTCGTCAGAATAAGGAGTTTTTCACCGCCGTGAAGCTCATCGTGGTGGATGAGGGACACTTACTTGACAATGACGAGCGGGGGCTTCGACTCGAGATTTTGCTGCAACGATTACGTCGAGCTTTCGCCGATCAAGGATTGCAATTGCTTTTCCTTTCCGCCGTAGTGCCGAATAGCGAGGAGATTGCAGCTTGGCTGACACAAGGCGAGCCAGTTGTCGTTGACTCAAAGTGGAAGCCAACCAAGTTGCGACAAGGGATCTTTTACTGGGGGCCTGATTGGAAAGGCAGGATTCGGTATCCTGAGGAGCATTTGGAGTTGATTACAAATATTCAGAAGCGGCTTGTGCGTGAATTTCGCAAGGACAAGCCAAATGTACGTCTTAAAAAACCCATTTACTACCCTGACACCAAATATGAGATTGCTATCGAATTAGCCCTTGATTTTCGGAAAGCCGGTCCGACCATCTTATTCACTGCTGTGCGCCAGCACGTAGATAGTATCGCCAGAAACCTTCAGCGTCGCATTCAAGAGATCAGAACTACCGAGGGGGATTTCCATTTGGCGCCAGACAGCAGAGAGGAGTTGGAGCGTCTCGCAATTAGGGTAGAACGACGACTTGGACTTGGATTTCCCCTAGCAACTTATATTCGGGACGGATTTGCCTACCACCACGGTCAGCTCCCAGACGACCTCAGACGAGCCATAGAGAAAGCCTTCCGTCAAGGGCATCTCCCTATCTTGATTGCCACACCAACTTTGGCTCAGGGCGTCAATTTGCCTGTGCGTCTGATGATCGTTGCAAATCTTGAGCGCGGCAGCGAACCATTCCTGGTCAGAGACTTCCGCAACATTGCAGGTCGAGCCGGGCGGGCGTTGCACGAGACAGAGGGGCAAGTCATCTTTGTCCAAAACACACAATCCAGAGGGTGGGTCGCCCAAATGTATCGTTATCTGCAGGATGATGGAATAGAACCAGTTCAAAGCGTCTTGTTTAAGTTGTACGAGCAATTGGTTCAGCGTAAGTTGGGTATTTCCTTGAAGGAGTTCCTTGCGAATCCCCGAGCAGTAGCCTTCACGGATGAGGACCTTGAATCGGGCGATAAACTGGATACGGCTTTCCAAACACAGATTCTTGCCTTGCTGTACGAGGAACTGCTCGACGAAACTGACCCAGACACAGTGCAGGAAGCCCTTGCCCAGATGTTGTTCGGTGTTCAATGCGAGCGCAGTCGTATCTATTATGAGCCACTCGTGGAATACAGTAAGCAGCAAGTTCGATACATCACTGCTAAGTTTCGATCACAGACACAAAGAGACGCCTTTTATAGGACGGGCTTCTCTCTCCGAAGTTGCCAAGATTTGGAAGACGAAATTCGTCGCTTAGCGTCGGAAGGCGTCTTTATGAGATTGCGAGATCCCTCTACCAAATCGCTTGATACCGAGATACTGGCACGTATCTTACACCTGGTTTCGATCCCCCAAGAGACTCGAGGACAATACACAGGACCTGTGGATTTGGCTGAGGCGATGATACGATGGGTTAACCTCGCTGACCTGAGTGAGCTAATGGCTGAATATAGGGATACCGATGCAAAATTTCAAAACCCGCTATTCGTATCTAATCTGATTTACCGCCATTTTGTGAACAATGCACCGTGGGCGTTGAATTCCGTGGTCAAAATACTGACATATCTGCAAGATGAAGAGAACTTGAAATTCGACCCCGAGATCAGGTTGCTCCCATCGTACGTGAAGTATGGCGTAAACACCCCTGTGGCAGCTTATGTCAGTGGGATGGGTGTCAGTGATAGGAGAATAGCCCGCACAATGGCAGACTACTACTACCGAGAGGTGAACCCAGCATTACTACCATCTGTGGAAGACTTCCAGGAATGGGTGCAAGGCCTGAGCTTTGAAGATCTATTGCCAATCCTTCGAGACCGTCAGCTTGTTCAGGAGGTGATGTCTATTCTCAGCCGATACAAATTCGACGCTCGCCCCGTTGACTATTTTACCAATCCCAACACAATTGATTTCACGACCTATGTGGTCGGTCTACAGTATGAAAACAGGCTGGAGTACCTGTCGCAAATCAACGAGGGCGATGAACTGAAGCTTGTTCGTGAACCAGACAATGCTTTCGACCCATACGCCATGGCGGTCCACACAAATGCGGGTCAGAAACTCGGCTACATACGCAGAAGTAAAGCCTTCGTGTTATCTACTCTTTCTGACGAGGGCTGGCAATTTAACTGCTATGTCGAGCGGATATTCCCGGCTCCACGTCATCCAAATCGCCGCCTGTTGGTACACATTCCGTCCCCTTTGCCTTTCTGAAAATAGCAAAAGAGTGCACTGGCTATGCATCGCTTCCATGATCTGCACGGGGTGATTCAGTAAGAAGTATTGAGGAGCGCAAACCGTGCCCCTTCGCATCCGTGACGTGGTTGACATTCCACCCACCACCCCCCTAGTGGTCAAGGTCGGCGAGATCAACGATGAGGAGCGCAAAGCCTTCCACGCTCGCGAGTACGTCATTACGGACACCGTGGCGGACTGCTGTCTCCCCGGATTCTGTTACAATAACTTGCCATTTGTGGCATAATACGTGCATGGAATTCACGCGTCTGATCGAGATCGTCGGCGATGAGCCAGTATTCGAGACCGGCCTGCTCCTGGCAGGGGATGTAGACCCCAACGATGTGCGGCGACAATTATCACGCTGGGTGAAGGCCGGGCGCCTCTACCAGTTGCGCCGCGGCCTCTATGCCCTGGCCCCGCCGTTCCAGAAGGTCAAGCCCCACCCCTTCGTGATCGCCAACCGCATGGTGCGCGGCTCCTACATCAGCCTGCAATCCGCCTTGGCCTACTACGGCCTGATCCCCGAGGTGGTGCCTGTCATCACCAGCGTCACCACGGCCCGGCCCGGCCAGTGGGAGACGCCGCTCGGCGTCTACGTGTTTCGCCACATCAAGGCCAATTTGTTCTTCGGCTACCGCCTGGTTGATGTGAGCCCCGGCCAACGA
The DNA here is from genome assembly GCA_011176545.1 of Caldilineae bacterium. Taxonomy (GTDB): domain Bacteria; phylum Chloroflexota; class Anaerolineae; order DUEN01; family DUEN01; genus DUEN01. The sequence goes on from DUEN01000054.1 coordinate 4,055, forward strand.
GCTTTCGTCGCCACGCCGGAGAAAGCGTTGCTTGATCTCACCTACCTGCACCCTGGCGGGGACAGCCCGGCATACCTGCGAGAACTGCGCCTGCAGAACCTGGACCGTCTCGATCTGGATGAGCTGCAGCGGCTGGCCGATCGGATGGCCAAGCCCAAGTTGAGGCGCGTGGCTGCCTTCGTGGCAGAACTGGCCCGCACGGAAGCAGAGGAGTACGAGCCTCTATGAAAGCGTACCTGTCTGAATCGCCGAAGGAGGATGCACCATGCCCCTACGCATCCGTGACGTCATCGCCATCCCACCCACCAAGCCACCGCTGGTGGTCAAAGTCGGCGAGATCAACGATGAGGAACGCAAAGCCTTCCACGCTCGCGAGTACGTGATTACGGACACCGTGGCCGAGGGGCTGCGGCGGGTGGTAACCAGCGTGGCCGAATCCGCTGACAAGGGCTTCCCCGGCCAGGGTATCTGGGTCAGCGGCTCCTTCGGCACCGGCAAGTCGCACTTTCTCAGCTTCGTCGGCATGCTATTGCGCGGGGAGCCCGCGGCCTGGGCGCGGGAGATCCCCGGCCTGTCCGCCGACACGCGAGCCATCCTGGAGAAGCGCCCCGTCTTTGTCGTCCCCTGCAATAGCCTGGACCGCCCTGACGATTTCCGCCTGGGCCTCTACGAGGCGGTTACTCGGGAATTGGAGCGCCAGAACCTGCCCCTGGTGGAGTTGACCCACTTCGACTGCGTCATCGACTGGTTCGAAAGCCTGGCCGCGGACACACCCGCCCTTTGGCAGACGCTTTTCAACCGCAGTCTGGTGGTGACCTCTCAACAGGAGTACGAGGCGCAGAAAGCGACGCCCCAGGGACGGGAGGTGCTGGCCCGGGAGATCGCCACGCATATCGCGCCGCCTGCCGAGGTGACTAGGAGCTCCTTCGCCGTGGAAATGGCCGAGGGGATACGACGCATCACGCAACACCTCAAGAACCACGGCTTCGCCGCCGTCACGTTTCTCATCGATGAACTCACCCTCTTCCTCATCAACGCCAAAGACCGAACGCGGCCCATGGTGGAACTCAAAGCGCTCTTGGAAGCCGAAGGCGCTGATCTACCCGTGTGGGCCCTGGTGGTACGCCACGCTCCGCTGGAGGACGTGGTCCGCGACGTGGGCAAGGATATCCTGGACAACATCAAAGGGCGATTCGCCGGCCGGGATGTGGATATTCAGGACGTGGATCTATACGAAGTCCTGGGCCAGCGCGTGCTCAAGCCGGTTGACAGCCAGAAGCAGGCCCTGGACCAGGCCGTACAGGCCAGCCTGGCCCAGATTCCAAGAGAGCAGCTCGACGTACTCTATGACCTCTACGGTCAAAAGCGCTTTGAACAGGCTGTGCGTGCCCTCTACCCCTTCCATCCGGCCATCGTGGACACGTTGGTTTCCGTCACCCACCTGCTCAGCCGCGAGCGCACGGCCATCAGCGTCATGTACGATATGCTCTTCGACCTGGCCGACGAGCCACTGGGGACGCTGATTCCCTACCATCGGGCCTTCCACTACCTCATCGAGCAGGCATCGGAGGGGGAACTCAAGGACCAGCCCGCGCTGCAGGCGGCCAAAGTCATTATGCGAGACAAAGTGATCCCCCTGTTGGAGGATCACTTCCTGGGCCGCGCCGATCGCATCGCCAAGGGGCAGGCAGTGGCACAAAGCATCATCCTCGGCCAACTGACGGACAAAGGGACACGCCTGCGCGGCCGAATGACTCCCGCCGTCATCGCGGCGCTCAACACCGCCATCCTCAATGCCAAGGTGGTCATCCTGGCCCGGAAACAGCTCGAGGAGACCATCGATCTGCTCTGCGACCGGCTGCTGGGAACCTTCAAGCGCGAAGGAGAGGCCGTAGTGGTCGAGCTGACCCTGGGGCTCGACCCCATGGAAGAGCTGCGCAAGGTGACTCAGGACGTCACCGAGTGGCGACGGCAAGCGGTGCTGGATCTCTTGAACAATCTCTTCGGTACCGATCGAATGCAAGGCCGACGGAAACTGAACATCAAGTGGCGTGGCACCAGCCGCTCTGGCACTGTCCAGGCGGTTGAGATCAGCGCCAGTAACCTGCCCTTGCCCGACTCCAAGGCGGAATTTGGCGTCTGGATCAGCTTCCCCCGCTTCGCCGGCGATCCACAGCCACCGCATCCTCCCAAGAACGCCGTGCCGGGAGCACTTTGGATCCCCAAGGAAGCTGACGACGAGCTACGCCAGCAGTTGGATAACTTGGCCCGCATTCTCTTCCTCACCGAAAGCGCGGGCGGCAAAGCTTACATCGCCGAGAAGTACAGTGGTGAGGAGGGCCGACGACTAGTAGAGAGGTGGACTGCAGCCGCCTTCCAATTGCGGGAGGCCTTGCTGCATCGACTGACCTCGCTCTACAGTCAGGGCACGATCGATGCATCCGTCAGCATCAGCAAGAGCGTGCCAGATGGCGCCACGCTACAGGATGCCCTCAAGGACCTGGGTGGGCGGTTGCTGGACGCCCGTTTCCGCCAACACCCTGAGTTTACCAACGACGTCACCTCTCAGGCGCTGGAGAGCCTCTACCAGGCTCTCATCAAGGGAGACGGCAGGGTGGGGCCGGAAATGGGGCCCCCTTATGCGTATGCCGCGAACTATGGCTTGTCCTTGCGCATTCTCAGGTCCTCAGGAACCGGTTACGCGCTGGACCTGGGCAACTCTCCCTATATCCAGGCCATCGAAGAGGCGCTCAAAACCGGGGAAGGCGAGCGGGTTAGCGCGCTACAGGAGAAGTTAGGCAAGGAATTCGGCCTGCAGCCCTTCATTACCGAGTTCCTGGCACGACTGACGGTGATCTTTCGCGATCTGCGAGTCGTCCGTGGCAGGGGGCCGTTGGCCATCGAGAATCCGGCAGAGTTCCGCCTGCAGTCGAATGACCTGTTGATGCCTGGTCAGCGGGTGAGCCATGGCCAGTGGGCGGCGTTCAGCCGCTTCTACACCGCTGTTGGTGCCGGGACCGTACCGGGCAAGCCCAGCGTGCGCTACCAGGATGCCGCCTGGGCCGCCTTGTGTCAATTTTTCGCGCAGCAGGAGCGTACTTACACCCAACTGCGCAGGGCGGCGACAGAAGCAGCAAAACGGGTGGGTGGCGCCCCGCTCCCATTGGAGCAGGCGTTGAAAGATGCCAGGGCCCTCTTGGATGTGATCGATGAAGCACTGAGTGAACCTACCTCGGAAGCTGGTATCCAGGCATTGGCTCAGGCTTCCATTCCTTCAAAGAGGCTGCCGGACCTGCTGGAAGCCATTCGTGAGATGGTAGCCCGACTCGAGGACGTCGAGCTGCGTAACCTGTACGGGCAACTGGTTACGGCCGAAGCCCAGGCTACGGCGCAGGAGGCCTTAAGCCAATACATCAGCGGGCAAAAGTCGCGTAGCGGATTGCTGGCAGAGCTTAAAGCGCTGCGCCAGGGAGAAGCGAAGCTCGAGCCAGAGATGGAAGTTGGTGAAAAGAGATGGCGAGTGGTGTTCAAAGCCAGCTTTGGTCCGTTGCGGACTGCACTGGAGAAGATCGGGATTCAGCCGGAAGAAGGATGGGACTCCTTAGGCGAACTGTCGGATGATACAGAGGTAACCGTCGAGGTCAGACGGGATGCCGACTCGTGATTCGGAGCTAACGGCTAACGGCCAACCGCTGGCGGCTCAAGGAATGGTCGAGGTCCGGCGAGATGCTGACAAGTGAACAGGTGCGGCGGGTCTTGCGTGAACAGATAGCACCCTACACCTTACGTGCGCGCGCCCTGGTGATCGAGGACCGGACAGGGCTACTGAGGCCAGCCGTTGGGGACGGGATGGTCTTGACCGTCGCTGATCAGGAATGGTTCGTGTTATCCTCTGGACCGATTCTGCATATCCGACGGCGGCTGTGGGAGCAGCGGGCCGATCGCGTCGCTTTGGTGGTACCACCGGATGCCCCCCTGTCCGGGTTGCGGGACCTCACGTCCGCGGCTGCCTATGTGCCCGCCGGGGGAGCACACGTGCTGAAGGTGCTGGCAGACGTACACCTGCCCGATGACACCCGGCTCGATCCGTTGGCCGCCATCCTGCTGGAACGCCCTGCTGGTCTAGCATTGCTCCGTAGTCAGGAGATCACCCGGGCGGCCTTACCCCGTGCCGTTGTCTCGGCTCTGCTGGGCGAGGACTTGCTCCAAGCCTCCTCCGACGCCGCGGCCCTGGCCCGCATCCTACGCAGCGAACTATCCGTGCCCGAATCCGCCTACGAGCTATGTCGGGAGTATGCAGCCACCTTAAGTGCCCCTTACCAGCCGCTGGTGGCTGGCCTTCTGACCTTTGGGCATAGCCGAGCTTTGGTCGCTCAGGCGCTGCTCCAGGCCGACATCAGTCGCCGCGAGGGACAGGTGTCCTCGGATCCCCTGGTGGTTGAGTTTCTCGAGCATACGGCCGTCAACGATGTGGCTCTGCTGGAAGCCTTTGCTATGCGCCTGGAAGAGGCCCTGCTGGCCGAGCCGAACTGGGGGCGGGACTTCGTGCGCCGATTCCCCCGGCGGGAGATCACCCACGCGTCCCGTATTCTGCCCGCCGCGCTGGAGGCCGACTTTCGGCGTCAGTTGGACGACCTGGTTGCAGGTCGGCGCACGGCGGTAGACGATCGCCTGTGGCGAGAACACCTGTTCTACGAGGAGTACAAACATTGGGTGGTCGCTCTGGGCCGGCTGGCCCTGCTCTCCCACCTATGTGATGAGATCGAGCGGCTGCTAGCGAACGATGCAGATCTCCCAGACCTAGTGCAAGCCTACGTGGAACGCATCTCCGCTGGTGACCTGGCCTGGATGGAGTTGGGCGAACTGGCGAAGAAGGTCATCCCCTTGCGTGCCGAAATCGATCAGCTACGCCAGGCGTACCAGAAAGCACGCACAGCGCTCAATCGTATCTTCGCGGAGGCGTACGCAGCTCAGTATCCTCACCTCTTCGGGGGCAGCGCTCTGCCCCTGGTGGTGCACCTGCTGCCTAAGGTTGTGAAACCTCGCCTCGATACCGGCGAGCAGGTGCTGGTCGTCATTGTGGATGGCCTCGGATACCATCTATGGCAGCGGTTTCGGTCTGACCTCATAGCCGGTGGGTGGCAATTGGAAGACGGGTACGCTTTGGCTCTCCTGCCCACGGTTACGGCCGTCAGCCGCTACGCCATCTTCTCCGGCCCCGTTGCAAAGCGGCTTTACCCCGACCTAGCGGAACCTGATGACGACGCGCCGGCCGAAGATGAACTCAAGGCGTTAACAGCCCTGTTCCCGAACCGTTCCGTCGCTGTCTACAAGAAACGGGAGCTGAAGATCGCCCTGGACGACGTGGTCGCATCCATCCGGGGACAACAGCACGACCTGATCGTAGTAGTGATTAACGAGGTAGATGAGGCCCTCCGTTCACCTGCGCACGCTCCCTTCTCGCTGCACCTGGATGACTACGCTTTTCTCAACGCCGTCCTGAATGCCGCCCGTGGCTCGCGCCGATCCGTGTTCCTGGTCGCCGACCACGGCTTCACGCCCGATGGGGACTGCAAGTGGCCAGTGCCTTCGGGAGCAATGGTTGCAGAAGCCCGCCTTGCCAGGGTGAGCCAACCAGCGGATAATGATGCCGACGTCCCGGGTGTCTGGTGCAAGGACCTCGTGTACGAGCTGGGTGGTCCCTTCCTGGCCCTGTACGACTTCGGAGGCCGCTTCAAGCCCCAGCCGAACGTGGGGTATCATAGCGGTGTCAGCCTGGAAGAGGTGGTAGTTCCGGCCGCCTGGCTCAAGGTGGGTGCCGTTGCGCCAACGCTGGATCTGCGCTTCGTAGACGTCCCGGCCCAGGTGACCGAGGACGAGGAGGTCCTGGTCACGATAGAGTTGCTGACGTCCGCTGGTGCACCTGGTGAGGTGCGCGTGGAGGTGTGGATTCCCAACCAACCACCAGTGATCTTCTCTGCCGAGCCCCAGGCAGGCCTGCCGTTCCAGCGATGGCAGATTCCTTGGCGGCCCACCTTGCCACCTCGCGAGCCGGTGGAACCGCAAACAGCCCGGCTGCGGGCCATCGTGTACTGCAACCAAACCGAAGCCGCCCACGCCGAGGCCGAGGTTACGATTCGGCCTCGGCCAGGCAAGTACGAGAGTGCCGTCGCTGCGCTGCTACCGTGAGGAGCAAAGCCATGACGTGGGAAGAGAAGCTACGCCAGCGATTCCCGGACAAGATCGTGAACAAGGCATTGACCCGTAAGATCATCCGGCGCCAACTCCCTCGCTTCGTCACCGAGTACCTCCTGGCCCGGTATGCCGAACGGGGGGAAACCGAGGCGTTGCGTATCGTCAACGACATCATCCAGAAACACTTCCCTGAGCCACGCCATGCCGAACGGGTGGTCTTCGAACTGGCTCAGCAGGGAAGCATGCGGCTACTGGGATTCTTCTACGGTTATTTCGACGACAAGATCCATGCTCCTCTAATTCGGACGCCGCTCCTAGGCCGGCGCGAGATGCGTATCAGCACCCGGCTGCCTAAGGAGTATCCTATCCTGCTAGAAGGAGGGGCCTGGGGCATTGCCGAGATCCACTACGAGCCCAACGCCGAGGTGGACGGGCGGAAGATTCCCTTCTTCATCGCCGACTTCGCCCCCTTCCAGGTGGCCCGGATTGATGTGGACGATTACAAGCAAGCTCGCGCCCTGTTCACGTCTGACGAATGGATCGCGGTGCTGATGAGCACAATTGGCCTGAACCCAGCGGCCTACAGCCGCCAGGAGAGCCTATATGTTCTGACTCGTTTTCTCCCGCTGGCAGAACCCAACCTCAACCTGATCGAGCTCGGCCCCCGAGGCACAGGAAAGACCTACGGCATCCGCAATATCTCACCATACAGCTTCGTGATCTCCGGAGGTAAGGCCACAGCCGCTCAGCTCTTCCTGGACCTGCGTTCCCGCAGCGTGGGAGTCATCGCCCGGAAGGACGTGGTCGTCTTCGACGAGATCGCTTACGCCAAATTCGATGACACTCGCGACGATGTGCTTGGTATTCTCAAAGACTACATGGCGTCCGGGGTTTTCAGCCGCGGCGGCATTGAGATGCCCAGCGAGTGTGGCATTCTGATGGTCGGCAACACCGACCATGGGACGAAAGAGGCCGAGGAAGGGGAAGAGATCGAGGAACTGCTTGCGGATGACGCAGTGCCAGGGGTGGACACGCCGTCGGTGGATGAAGAGAAGGGGACCGTCGGCGAGCGATACCTCTTCCAATCGTTGCCTGTGGCCCTGCACGACACCGCTCTCTTCGACCGTCTCCACGGCTTCATCCCGGGATGGCGAGTACCCAAGCTGGGGACGCATTCCTTCTCCAACGGTCCGGGATTTATCTCCGACTACTTCTCCGAGATCCTGCATCGCCTGCGCCGCGATGATCACACGGCCGAGTTGCGGACCCGGCTGCGGTTTTCAGCCGAGGGTGGTGCACTGAGCACGCGAGATGAAGAGGCTCTGCTGCGCCTGCTCAACGGGTACGTCAAGCTCCTCTACCCTGATGGTCGGATTACTGACGCGGAGCTCCAGGAACTCGCCGACCTGGCCTGTGAGCTGCGCACCCGTATCGTCGAGCAACAGCACTTCATGGAGCTGGTCCAGGGTGGGCGGACAGTGGAATTCCCACGTAAACAACTACAGGCGCGAATCTTGAGTCATGCCCTCAACAGGCTGAATTCAAGCGGCTCAGGCTAACATTCTCTTAGGCCCTTAAGCTGGGCTAACTCAGACCTTTGGGGAAGTCGCAGCTGGCAGCAAAGCTGCGCCAGAGCGAGTTGCTTCTTCCACGAAAGCGTGGCGAACCTCCTGCCCGAGGGGTTCTCGCCCGCGCTGACCGAGATCACGGTGGACGAAGCACACGACCTGGTCGCCGTACAGGTCAGCGGCACGTCGTACTGGATCGGCGGCTAGCGTTGGCAAGCCGCCTCCGGACGCCACGTCAGCGTTGATAACCGAAGAGCCGTCTCCGTCATCAGCGGGGCTTTCCGCCCAGCTCCACACAACGCCCAGGGCTTTACACCTGGGCGTTTTTCATTGATTGTCTCATCTGACCTTGAATCGGTAGAAATGGGCAGATCTTACGGCAGGGTTCGAAGCGTTGGATTGAGGAGAGGCGGGAACATTGCACACAAAGTGGAGTGGTAAGAAAGGAAAAGGGGCTGGAGACACTAGATATCGTAGTAATTGACTCTCCAGCCCCTACATATTGTGCGCCCCCAGCAGGATTCGAACCTGCGACCTGCGGATTAGAAGTCCGATGCTCTTTCCACTGAGCTATGGGGGCTTGAAGTTTAGGTTGGTATGGTGACCTGAACCCAATACTATTATAGCATGTAAGGCCATAGCGGGCCAAAAGCAACGGAGATAGCCATGACCATCTACGAAGGTGGCCGATCGTCGAAAGGGGGACCGCCACGGTGCACACGGACATAGGTGGTCATACCTATATAGCCAAACACAACGCCGATGTTGGAGGCAGCGAAGGAAATAAAGGCCAGGAGAAAGGTAGAAGGCAGGATCTGTAATATCATCAGCAGCGGCAACCCCGCGCCCAGGAGGACGAGGAAGCCGCCGGTTATCCATAGCTTAGTCCAGATAGGAATGGAGCTCATCATAAAACCGATGCCCGATCTTCCTTCCCGTATAACCAGCATTTCACCAAATGCCCGACAGTGGGCTCGAACTCCAACGGTTCCTCCTTATCGCACACACCATCGATGAAGTGTGGGCAGCGAGGATGAAAACGACAACCGGTGGGCGGGTTCACTAGGCTGGGAGGCTCGCCGGGCGGGATATCCTTCAGGATCTTCGCGTTTGCGGCATCCGGCTCCGACGTGCCGGTAAGCAGCGCTTTGGTGTAGGGATGCAACGGATCATTCAAAAGCTCCTCGATATGAGCCTGCTCCACAAGCTTACCCGCGTACATCACGAAGATGCGCTCGGAAAAGTAGCGTACCGTGGAAAGGTCATGCGTGATGTACATGACCGATAGATTGTATTCCTCCTGTAGCCGCCGCAACAGCTTCAGGATCTCGACGCGAACCGACGCGTCCAACATGGAGACAGGCTCATCCGCGATCAACAACGTGGGCCTCAGGATCATGGCGCGAGCGATGACCACACGCTGCTGTTGCCCACCGCTGAGCATGTGAGGATACTTGTTCAGAAAGTCTTCGACAGGGGTGAGCGTCACCTCTTCCATGACCTCGCGGATACGCGCCTCCCGTTCCGCCTTGGATTTGACGCCGTTGATGACAAGCGGCTCCTCCAGGATGCGATGCACAGGCATGAAAGGGGGCAAAGCACCATACGGATCCTGTTGTATATAGCCGACCTGGGATCGGAACCATTTGAGCTCAGGACCGCGTAAATCGCTGATGTCCCTGCCCTGATAGATGACCTTCCCTCGCGTGGGACGGTTGAGCAGAAGCAACGTTTTCATCAGACTGGTTTTACCACAGCCGCTCTCCCCCACGATGGCGATGGCCTCGCCGCGCTTCAAGTCGAAGCTGACGCCATCCACGGCCCTCACGTAACCTACATGGCTAAACCCCCACTTCTTCAGCTCAAACCACACGCGAAGATCCTGCACCGACACGAGCACATCATCGCCTGTTTGAGCCGCAGGGGGAATTTTCATGGACATCGCAAAGCTCATAGAACCTCTCCCGCAGCTTGATGCTCATATAGCCAGCATTTGACGACGCGGCCGCCAACGTTGTACGCTGGCGGCTCAATGTCACATTGATCGAAACGGAAGGAACAGCGATCGGCGAAGCGGCATCCTGTAGGCGGGTTGAGCAGACTTGGCGGACGTCCGGAGATGAAATCAGGCTCTTTATCGCCGCGAAGCCGAGGGACGCTATCCATCAGCTTCTGCGAGTAAGGATGCAGCGGCTTGGCGAAGAAACTCTCGGCATCATTGACCTCGACGATCTGTCCCGCGTACATAACGGCCACAATGTCGGCTAACTCGCTGGAGGTAGCGATGTCGTGGGTGATGAGGATGTAGCTGGCCCCATGCTCCCACTTGATCCTCTTAAGCACATTCATGATGTTAGCCTGGGTGAGCAGATCCAGCGCCGAGGTGGGCTCATCCAGGATGATGATCTTCGGATTGGTGACGAGCGCCATGGCTATGGCCACGCGCTGGCGCATACCGCCGGAGAGCTCGAAGGGATAACGTACCAGGAAATCATCGGGCACCCCCACCCAACGAAACATCTCTCGCGCCTTGTCCAGGGCCTCCGTTCTGCTCATCCCCATGTGGATCATCGCCGGCTCGGCCACCTGGTCGCCGACGCGTAATACTGGATTCAGGGCGTTCATGGCGGCCTGGGGCACCATGGAGATCTTCACCCAGCGCACCTGCTGGCGGAAGGTCTCATCATCCAGCGACATGACGTCCTGTCCGTCAATCACCACCTTGCCCGAGTAGGCGCTGACGTTGCGAGGCAGGAGGCGCAGTATGGCCTTCGCCATCGAGCTCTTACCGCAGCCCGACTCGCCCAAGATCACCATCGCCTTGTTAGGGGCGAGCGTCAGGTTAACGTGATCGACGGCCTGGACGTCGCCCTTGCCAGTCCTAAAGTAAAGTACCAGATCTTCGACCTGTAGTAGAGGTTGATTCGTCACAGGCTACATACCTCGCAGCCGGGGATTGAAAATGCGGTCCAAAGCGAAGCCCAGCATGGCAAAGGAGAACCCCGTCAGCATGAGCATGAAGGAGGGTTCCAGTACCCAGTAATAAAGCCCTTTGTACAAAGCGCCGTTCGTGCGAGCCTCGTCGATGATCTTACCCCAAGTAGGCATCAACGGGTCGCCTAGGCCGAGGACGGCCAGAGACGCTTCCAGAAACACGAAGCTGGGGATAAGAACGACCAGCGATGGGATGAGGACAGGTATGATTCGGGGTATCAGGTAGAAGAAGATGATGCGCCTGCCGCTGGCGCCATAGGCTTTGGCCGCTTCGATGTAGGATGCCTCTCGCTCTTGCAGAAAGATGGACCGATAGCTCTTGATGCTGGCGCCGAAGATGTTGAGTACGATGATGGCCCCCAGGATGACCCACAGGCTGCGGGAATAGAAGACCCCCACCATGATTAGGATGGGGAGCACGGGAAGCATCATATTCACCTCGGTGATGCGCTGGATGATGCTATCCATCCATCCGGCATACCACGTGCCCACAGCGGCGATGATCATGGTGAGGACGCTGGTACTGAGGGCGGCGATAAGGCCAAAGGCGAGCGCCACAGGCGTACCCCACAGCAGCGCCAGCATCAGATCGCGTCGTAAATGATCGGTGCCGGCAAGCCCATAGACTTTACCATAGATGACAAGCTTGGCATCGAAATCGCTATCGGGCTCAAAGGTGATACCGGCGACGTCGAGCTGATAGTGCCCCTTCAATGGCCGGGGCTCCTCGCTCGTCGGATCGGCGAAGAGGCCGATCTCCGGGTCCTGCCCCCCTAATTTCTTGATCAGCTTCTCGTCTTGGGAGATCCGTCGTGTCTCAGCTCGTTTGATGGAGAAATCGCCGATATCGATCTCCCGACCATCCGGCGTGATCCAGGTCAGCGTGATATAAGGCGCCTTCTCCTCAAAAGTGGACGTGAAGTTGATGACGAGCTCCTGCGGGAACTCGTCGGCCGTGTAATCGAAGTCGAAGACGAAGTGAACATCCGTGAGCCCCTTCTTGAGCGGAGTACGCTCCTTCGCCACCGCGCCGTTGGCGGACTCGCGGATGATCGTTTCGGGGAGTTTCTTGCTACGAAAGTAATTCACCCAGGTAGGCGGAGCCATGCGTGGATTATCCTGCCATACGAAGTCACCGCCTCGCCACTTCGTTATCGCCTCGCGATAAGGTATGGCGATAACCACGTAGATGGAAAGCACCACCAGGAAGAGGATGATCAGGAGCCCTACTATGGCGGAAGGGTAGCGAAGGATGTCCTGGAATCGATGGAGGTTCATGCCGGGCTTTTCTCCTTAGCCGATTTTGACTCTCGGGTCAACGAGAGCATAGATGATATCCAGGAGAAAGACCGTTACGGCCAGCAGATAAGCATAGATGACAGTCGTCCCGACGATGACGGGGATATCAAACAGGCCAATGGCCTGATAGTATACGCGACCGATGCCAGGCCAGTTGAAGATAGTCTCAAAGATGATCGCGCCCATCCACACGGTGATGAGAGCCAGGGCGAAATTGGTGATGATGGTGGGCAAAGTGGGACGGAGGATGTAACGACGTTCGATCGCTCGATCGGTGAGCCCCTTCGCCTTGGCCATTTCGACATAGTCTTCACTGGAATAAATAAGGAAGAAGGTACGCCAGTTATAAATGCTAAGGAAGATGGAGCTGATGGCCAGGGCCAGGAGGGGTAAGACCATGTGTTTGGCGACGCTGAGCACATAACCGATCTTCGTCTCCGGCGGGGGTGCATCTACCATGCCGCCATACGGTAATAAGCGTAGCCATGCCGCGAAGATGACGATCAGGAAGATGCCGTAGAACCAGCCGGGCGCCGCGGACGTCGGAGTCAGGGCGATGACGATCTTGTCCCAGAAGCTGCCGTACCGTCGCGAAAGCATGAGCGCGAAGAAGAGGCTGGCGAGGAAATTCAGGATGAAGGACGTGCCGAATAAGAGCAGCGTGGCAGGCAGACGTTCGAGCAGGATGAGTTTCACCAGGCGCGAGCCGCTATCGCTGGTCATGTTCATGGCTCGGCCGAGGTCGAGCTTGAGGGCGTCTTCCAGATAATCAAAGCTACGGACCAAGAAGGGACGATCCAATCCCAGCCGGCGTTCCTCCAGGGCTACTTTCTGCTCTTGTAACTTCTTGCGCTCTTCGGTGGAGAGTTTCTTGTACTGGGGGTCAGCGCTGATGCTGAGCGCCACATTCTCCCTGATCTCCGCTCGGCGGATCTCGTCAACGTAGCCGCCCATGTTGGCGATCAAGATCGTCAGGTAGAGCCCAACAGTCACAGCGACGAAGAGGGTGATGAACCGGATGAGGGTGTACTTCCCCAGCCGTTTGAGTGTATCGGTTTTGGCCTTTGTCTCCATCTCGCCAGTGGTGCGATCTACCATATCTCCATATCTTCCTCACTCATGATCGGAACAGGCAACATGACCTTCACGTAGGGACACAGCGGCGTGTCATGCGACACAAAGTTGGCCCTATAGAGCCCGTAGGCAACACCCGCTTCCTTAGAGGCATGTTTTGTAGGGGCGCACGGCCGTGCGCCCCTACAATTCGACCATTCTGATAGGGGCGAGGCATGCCTCGCCCTCACCCGTTGGATATGTGGACCAGAGGCAGGGGGCCAGCATGCTGGCCCCCTACGGTTCTTTCTGGCGGTGTACATCACCCTTATGTCAGCGAGAAAAAAGGGCTGGCGATGCCATGGCATCGCCAGCCCTTGCGTCGAACACTAAGGAATGCTGACGAACTCCATATCGGCGAAGGACGGCACACTGACCGTCTTAGGCGACACCGCGATCTCGATGCGGTTGGAGCCGGCCTCCAGCTTGGAGGTCACGTCGCTTCCGAGAACGACCTGGTAGTGCCCATCCTCCACCAGGGTGGCTTCGCCCGTGGCCACCAGATCGCCGTTCACGTCGAAGACCAGATACTTGACCTCGGCGATCTCATCGGCAGGATACGGCTCGCCCTGGTAGGTGATGGTCACGTCAAAGGCGGCTTCCTCACCCACCTTCACGCGGCCGGGGCCGTCCACCTCTACCGAGGCGATCTTGGGCTGGGAGAAGCGCAGCCACTTGTTGGCGGGATCTGGATAGTTCTCGTTGCGTACCAGCTCCAGGGAGCCCTCCACAGGATGCACGGCCTTGAGGATGAAGGGGCCCGTATTCACCCAGAAGTGCTGGTAGGTCTCGTAGAACTTGTTGAGGTTCTCGTAACGGGCCTTGGCCTCATCCGCGGTGATGTACTGCCCCAGGGTATTCGCGTAGGGGATGAAGCCCTCACTCGTGGCCTCGTCCAGGTACTTCTTCAGCACGTCCAGGCTGGGACCGCTGATGAAGCTCATCCACTCCACCTCGAGGCTATCAGCCTTGTCCTGGGAGAAGGCCAACTCCTTATTCTCCTCCGCCTTGTAGGCGACAGCCAAGGTGTGCCACGGGGCCTGGCCGTAGTCATAGTAAGGCCACCAGGTGCTGATGCTGTTCTCCGCGTCTAGGCTATACTGGTCATCGTAAGTCTCGATGATCAGCGGATCAGTGGAGACGATGCGTACGCCCTTGAAGTGGCTGAGGAAGGACTGCAGATCAGGCACGACGGCCTCATCGTAGATGGGGCTGGCCTCCTTGCCGCGGTCGAAGGTGAGGATCATGCCCATGACGAAGTCGCCCACGGTGATGGGGCTGCCATCATGCCAGGCGACGATCTGGAACATGTCCGCGGGATAGTACACCACCGACTTCGTGTTGGCGGTGACAGTCTCGGTGTACTTCTCGGCCGCGGTGATGAACCTCTGATTCTCCGCGTCCCAGTCCACCCAGGCATCATCGGGGACGACGATCTCGTCCACGAACTTCAGATCCACCCAGTCCAGGGTCTTCGCCACAGGCAGGCCCTTCTTCACGTAGAGCTCGGCCTTCTCGATGCGATTGGGCCAGTCAAGGCCGGTGAAGGGGTCGGCCACAGTGGCGAACTCACCGGTGGCCCGCTGAGGCATCGTGTCATAGATCCAATTGGAGCCGCCCAACGGGTTCCAGGGCTCAACCAGCAGGCCAGGCTGGGCGATCTTGACGGTGCCGCCTGGGCCTTCCGTGCGGCGGATGGTGTAAGGATAGACCTGCGCGCCGGCGATGCCACCAGCCAGATCAGCGGAGACCTCCACGTCCGCCCGATAGGGCGAGAAGCTCTTCTGGTCGGCGATCCACACGCGCACGCTATCCTGCAGGGCCAACTCCATGGCCTTGCGGAAGAGCTCGCCTCGCTCCTCCATGGTGGCGAAGTCGTTGTTCTCCAGCTTCAAAGCGACTTCGTCAAACTCAGGGCTGGGCGTGTAAGCCTGCCACAGCGGCACAGGGATGCCACGTGGGGTATAGAAGAAGGAGAAGTTGCTGCCCTGATCCCGATCAATGGCGGTGGTGATCCAGCCGCCCGTGTACATGGTCCACTGGGCCTCCGCCGGATCGGTACGGATCCACAAAGCCGAAGCCTCGGTCCGGTTCTTGTACATGCGCTCCACGGTGAAGCCGATGGCCTCGAACTGATTGGCCACGTAGTCACCGATCTCCTTGCGCTCATCCTCGGTGCGGATGATGAATTTGATGGTGACGGGGTTGCCGTTGTAGGTCCACTTGCCGTCAACCAGCTCGGCCCCCATCTTCTTCATCTCTTCCTCGATGATGGCCTTAGCCTTGTCCATATTGTAGGCGTATTTGGCCTCCAGCGCCCGAACGGTATCCACGTAGCGGGCATAATCGGGGAAGGCACTGGTGATGGGGAGGAGCTTGATCAGAGCCAAGCCGCCGTAGATCTCCTGTACGATGTAGTCGCGGTCGATCAACCAGTTGACGGCCTCGCGGATCCTGGGATTGGAGAAGGGATTGAGCTCGCCGTCGCCGTATTCGGGGCCTACCGGGTTGAAGGTGAGTTCTACATAGGCACCGTAAGCTTCGGCATACTTGAGATCAGGATCGTCTTTGACCTTCTTGAAGAGCTGAGGATCACTCACGGAGTAAGCATAGACATCGATGTCCTTGCTCTTCAACTGGGAGACGGCCACGTCAGCCTGTTCCTGTACGGTGAAGACCAGTTGGTCTACCCAGGCACCGGTGCGGGCCTCTGGCGTCGGCGTTGGAGGAACCGGCGTGGGGGTGGGAGGAACTGGTGTCGGCGTTGGAGGAACCGGCGTGGGCGTGGGCTGGACTTCCGCTTTCGTGACCTCCGGGGTGGGAGCCGGTGTGGGGGTAGGTTTCTCGCGGGCACAAGCTGTTAGTGCCAGCACGGCTACGAGTAGCAGGCTAAGGACGGGAAGTAGGCGTTTGTTCATTTTTTACCTCCTTGGATAGTGAAAGCTAAGAAAGGACGACCGACTGCCGGGCGAGTGTTTGGGATTTCCGATAGTGTGGCTCTCCTTGCCCTGTTCGTTGGCATCTAGAAACGACGAAGCGAGCGTTAGGAGCCTCGTCTCGTTCATTGCTTCGTTTACCGTTAAACAGTACGCCATCTCCGAATAATGTAGTTTAGGCTTGTTCAAGTGGGTACTCTATCTGAAGTTGGAGGTAATATTTGTTCAAGAGGGTGCTCTATCTGGGGTTGGGGGTATTCATACATATGAACCCGACGCCCCTCGTAACTGAACGATCGTGAGTGATCCTTCCCCAATAATTAGATAAATTAGATAAACAGATAGCTGCCGACGGTGTCGGCAGCTACACTTTCGATAAAACCCCCGCCGTGCCGTGTGCCAATGAGTTTTGAACCTGCTCTCGCAGGTGGGCGCCTACCGAGGGTTCCTGTCTTGCCACTCCGGGCTAACACATTCCCCCTCAGGCAATCGGCTCCCTAAGGTTTGGTGTTGGCTCAAAACCGCTATTTGGCATCACGGACACCGCAGGGTATTACACTCCTAAGATACCACAACTCGCCCCAATTGGCAAATAGGCTTCAACCCCCACCGTCACGTTGATCTATCCGCCTCTCGCAACGCGGCGCTTAACTCCGATGGGGACACCGTCACATTCCCCAACCGACGCACGACCAGTCCGGCCGCCACGTTGGCTAACCGCGCCGCCGTTAACGCGTCTAACCCCGCCGCCAAGGCCAACGTCATCACCGCCACCACCGTATCGCCCGCTCCGGTGACGTCGAATACCTCCGACCGATTGGCAGCCGGCAGATGGACCACCGGCTGGCCTCGCGTCGCGACCGTCATGCCCTCCGGCCCTCGCGTGATGACCAACGTGCCCACGCCCAGCTGGGCGGCCAGCGTGACCGCTGCCCGCTCGAAATCCTCATCCGTCGTTAACGGGCCTTCCCATTGGGCCTCCGCCTCGGCCCGGTTGCACTTCACCAGATCAAAACCGGGGAAAGCCTCCAGCCTCCCTTGGGAGTCCACCGTTAACAGGGCACCTTGCTCTCGCGCGGCCCTCCGCGCCGCCTCCACCAACGGGGGCACCACCACCCCCGATCTGTAGTCCGAGATCAGCAGGGCATCGGCCTCGGCCGCCAGCCGAGCCACATGTCCCTCCAGCTCCGCCAAGACGCGTCCTGAAACCGGTGCACGATCGATGCGATCGATGCGAGCCAGGTGCTGGGCGAAGATCAGCGAGCCCTCGGCCACGATGCGCGTCTTGACCGTCGTACATCGCCCCGGGTCCACCACCACGCCACTGGTGTCCAGCCCGGCCGCCGCCATCTGATCCAACAACCGCCGCGCGTCCCCATCATCGCCGACCAGGCCGACCACGGCCGCCTGTCCGCCCAGAGAGACTACATTGTGCGCCGGATTGGCCGCCCCTCCCAGCACGGTGAAACTGCGCATGTACTCCAATACCGGGACAGGTGCCTCTCGGCTGAGACGTGTCGCCCGGCCTACCATGTATTCATCGAGGAAGAGATCGCCGATGACCACCACGCGGCGTCCAGCCAACCGCTCCACCGCGCTCACAAGCTCGTTCACCATGCCCGCTCCCCTACGAAACGCTCCGCCACCACACGCGCAGCGAAATGCGGCAGCGCCAGCATACGCCGCCATCGCCAGGGCTCGTGGATCAGACGATGCAGCCACTCCAACCCAATCCGCTGCATCCATAAAGGCGCCCGTTTGGCCACCCCAGCGATGAAATCGAACGCGCCTCCCACCCCCATCATCACCGGCACGGCCAGCTCATCGCGGTGGCGCGCGATCCATAGATCCTGGGCGGGCGCGCCGTAAGCTACGAACAACAAGTCCGGACGAGCCACCCTCACACGGCGGATAATGTCCGGAGCCTCCTCTTCGGCCGGCGAGCCGGGATACGTGCCAACGACCTGCAGCTCAGGATAACGGGCTCTCAACATCTCCGCCGCCCGCTGAGCGACGCCCGGCTGCGCGCCCAGGAGGAACAGGCGCCATCCCTCGCGCGCCGCGCGCTGGGCGATCCGGGGCAGCAGATCAGACCCGGCCACCCGTTCCGGCAATGGACGTCCCAGGACCCATCCTGCCCACAACAATCCAAAGCCATCCGCCAAGCATAGATCGGCCGCTTCCAACGCAGCGCGGAACTCAGGGATGCGTCGAGAGGCGATCACATACTCGGGGTTCACAGTGACGACGTGATGCGGCGTCCCCTCGGCCACAAATTCGGCCAAGCGTGCTAACGTCTCCTCCATCGTAATGACGTCCACGCGCACGCCCAGCACGCGCCAGTTAGACTCCTTTTCCTCACCCACGCTTCCCCCACCGGCCCATGCGATGGACAAGAGGCTTCCTCAAGAGTCACCCGTCCCTTGGCCATGAGCGTCGAACCACCTCTCGTCCGCCAAAACCACGGAGGTCTGAATCTGGCGTTCGGGTATCGACCAATATCTTCTCAACAGCCGATCCTTCTCTTCCAGAGAAACCAACTGGAACCCATACTTCTCATAGAAACGGATCGCCCAGACGGCATCTGCCCACGTCCCGACCAAGATCGGACGATCCGTCAGACTTCGTAAGTGTAATAGCAATTTCCCACCGACGCCTTGACGTTGCCTCTCCGGACGCACATAAGCATGCCTGATGAGGGTCACGTCCTGGACATGCTGCATTCCCATCACGCCTATCAGATTCCCGTCCTCCTCGTATCCCCAAAACATGACTCCAGCATCGATCTCATGACGAAGCTCATCCTCAGGCATGTAGGGCTCCTTCCAACAATCCGCAGGGATCACCCCTCTATATGCCTGAGCGGCCTCGTTGATGATCTCATAAATCGTCCAGAATTCAGCATCACTACACGGGCGGATCATGGGTCACCTCCCCCCACAGGTCCAACACGGCCTCGATCACCGGCTCCGGCATCAAGTCGGCCATGCACACGCGCTGAGGACAGCCCTCGCGGGATCCCACGCGCGTGCCTATGTACGAGCAGGGGCTACATGGGATACCCAGCCGTACAATCCGTACGCGCTCCGGCGGCGTCCACGGTGCCCATGCTCGATGATTGGAAGGCCCGAAAATGGCGACCACCGGCACCCCCACGGCGGCCGCCAGATGCATGACGCCCGAGTCTGCTCCCAGGAACAATCGAGAGCGACGCAACACGGCCACCAGATCTGGCAGCTCGGTCCGCCCCTGCAGGTTGCACGCTGGGTGACGCATCATCTGCTCCACGGCCAGGGCGTCGTCGGCCTCCGTGCCTACGATGACGACCTGGACTTCCAATCGCTCCACCAACGCATCCGCGACGGCCGCGAATCGCTCCGGCTCCCATCGTCGTGCCCGGCTATAACCGCCAGAGCCAGCATGGATCACCACGTAGGGATGTTCTCCATCCCCTAACAGCCGAGCCACCCGTCGGGCTTCATCCGCGTACGGCGGCAACGTCAACGAGGTATCGGGCACGTTCGCGCCCAGGGCCTCCGCGACGGCCAGGGCATACTCCACCTCATGCCTCTTGCCGAATCCCTGATCCTCCACCGGGCACGTCAACCATGTGCGTCCTCGTCCGTCGTCCAGCCCGGCCACCCACGGCGCGGCGGTCGCCGCGACCAGCAAGCGCCACTTTAAGGCGCCGTAGCCCGTGCTTAGGTGATGAAACAGCGCCACCGCATCGTATCCAGCCCGCCGCAACCTGGCGTACAGCCGCGCCAGCGGCCACCACCGTCTAGGCTGCCACAGCCAACGCGGGTCATCGTAGTCATGCTTGGGGAAGGAAATGACGCGATCAGCCAGCCCCATGTGGGAAATGAGAGGGGCCGTATGCGGCGTCACCAGGACGTCCAATCGCGCATGAGGATACGTCTCCCGCAGCGCGCGCAACGCTGGCGTGCATAGCAGCGCATCCCCCATGTCCGCCAGCTTCACCGCCAGGATACGACGCAACATCAGGTCCCCCTCGCCTCCCCTACGCGCTCCAGAATGTCCAAGACCTCTCGCGCGGTCCGATCCCAGGAGAAGCGTCGCACGTTGGCATACCCACGCGCGATGAGATCCTCACGCAACGCGGGATCGGACAACAGCCGACGCAGGCCATCTGTGATGGCCTCCTCATCCTCAGGATCCACCAGCCAGGCCGCGTCACCTGCCACCTCCGGCAGCGAGGATGCCCTGGAAGTGAGAACAGGCACGCCACACGCCTGCGCCTCCAGCACCGGGAAGCCAAACCCCTCATAGAGGGAAGGATAGGCGAAGATCTGAGCGCCGGAGATCAGCGCGGCCAGATCCTCGTCCGCCACATACCCAGGAAAGCGCACCCGTCCCTCGATCCCCAGGCGGCGCGGCTCCGCCAGGATGGAGTCCGACAGCCAACCTGGGCGACCAGCCAGGACGAGTTCCAGGTCAGAGGGGAATCCCTCTGCACCTCCCACCAGCCGGGCGAACGCCCGGATCAGGCGAACCAGGTTCTTACGTGGCTGCAACGTCCCCACGTAGAGGATGTAGTGCTGACTTAGCCCGTAGCGTGTCCTGACGACTTCCAACGCCTGTGGGTCCTCCACCCTTCGCAGCGACTCGTCCCGTCCCGGATACACGACGACCACCCGCTCAGGGT
The DNA here is from genome assembly GCA_011176545.1 of Caldilineae bacterium. Lineage (GTDB taxonomy): Bacteria > Chloroflexota > Anaerolineae > DUEN01 > DUEN01 > DUEN01. The sequence continues at coordinate 24,826 of DUEN01000054.1, forward strand.
CCACGCGATACGCGGCGATCAGGTCCTCGCACGTCGCCTGCGAATCAGCCAGGACGACATCGGCGACGTGGGCGTTCCACCACGTGGACCACTCGAGATAGGTCCGTTGACGCCAGGGGTGGGCCTCGGGATAATGGTGGTATCCCAGATCGTGCACGGTAACGACGGTGCGACGCGGCCGCCAGAGGGGTAACACGTGCGCAGGGACGAAGAGGACATCGGGCGGGCACCTCAGCATCTCCCAGCTCAACCCCACGTGGGTCCACAAGCGTGGCAAGCGGATCACGCGCCAGCTCACCCGCTCGTGAACAGCAAACAGCCCTGGCGCGGGCGGTGACTGGCTGTACAGACGCCAGTGATGCCGCTTATCCAGGGCCAATAAGTGCCGTATCAATTCCAGGGAATACCGCTCTGTGCCAGTACGCCGGGCTCGCAACGCCCGGCTGGCATCCACGCCGATCAACACGGTCCCGCTCGATACACCATGGTGAGCCTCCGTCCTCAGTCCGCCTGATACTCTGGGCGGGGCTCGATCTTCGCCACCCGACGAGCATGGCGTCCCCCATCGAACTGGGCCTTGATCCAGGCATGCACGATATCCAACGCTCGTCCCACGCCCACGACGTGCGCTCCCAGGCAGAGGACGTTGGCATCGTTATGTTCGCGGCTAATGCGGGCCATGTACGCATCGGTGCACACAGCCGCCCGGATCCCGGGGTATCGATTCGCGGCGATACTCATACCGATGCCGGTCCCTCCCACCAGTACCCCCAGATCACACTGACCTGACTGCAACTCCTGCACTACCTTCCTGGCGTAATCCGGATAGTCCACTGCCTCATACGAGTCCGTTCCCAGATCCTTGACCTCAAAGCCTTCCATGCGGAGGAAGGCGATGATCTCCCGCTTCAGATCCACCCCAGAATGGTCCGCGGCCACAGCGACACGCATAGACAGCCCTCCCCATTGAGATCCATCGCAACAAATTATAGCATGCCGCCATAACCGACGCCAATAACTGTAACTGCTCATTGTACGTTTTCAGGCCGTATGTTACAATCCCCCTGCGCGCCCGGTAGGGGCACAGCATGCTGTGCCCCTACTGAAGTCCGTTTTCTTTGCGATGAGAGGGTCCAGGTAGCTCTACACTCAACCGTGATCGTTGCAAGAACGCTATGCCTGTATGGTGGGAGAAATGTAGAAATGTAGGGCCGGTTTCCATACCGGCCACAAGATGGCGGGTAAGAAACCCGCCCTACCACGCGCTCCACGGTTTAATGTGGTGCTACCAGGGTCCACTTGACCGAGATATTCGCGCACATTTCCATTTAGGAGGAGATACGACATGGGAGATTACGATATCGGTTTGATCGGCCTAGCCGTGATGGGGCAAAACCTGGTATTGAATATGGAGCGGAACGGTTTCGCCGTGGCGGTGTACAATCGCACGACGTCGAAAGCGGAGGCCTTCGTCGCGGCGCATCCTGGCAAGCGGCTCTTCCTGGCCCGCACGCTGGAGGAGCTGGCGGGGGCCTTGAAGCGGCCACGTAAGGTCATGATCATGGTACAGGCCGGCCGGCCTGTTGATCTCATCATCGAGCAGTTGAAGCCATTACTGGAGCCCGGCGACGTCATCATCGACGGCGGAAACTCTTACTTCAAGGATACAGAACGTCGCGCCCGTGAGCTGGCCCAGGACGGCATCCGCTATCTGGGGACGGGCATCTCCGGCGGCGAGGAGGGGGCGCTCAAAGGCCCCAGTATCATGCCCGGCGGCGATCGTGAGGCCTACGAGCTCGTCGAGCCGATCTTCACTGCCATCGCCGCGAAGGCCAAAGATGGCCAGCCCTGCGTCACCTACATCGGCCCCGGCGGCGCGGGACACTACGTGAAGATGGTCCACAACGGCATCGAGTACGGCAACATGCAGCTCATCGCCGAGGTCTACGATGTGATGCACAGAGGCTTGGGCCTCTCGGCGGCGGAGATGGCCTCCATCTTCTCCGAGTGGAACCGCGAGGAGCTGGCCTCCTTCCTGGTCGAGATCACGGCCGACATCCTGACCCGCATCGACGACGAAACCGGACGGCCGCTGGTAGATGTGATCCTGGACAAGGCTGGGCAGAAGGGTACAGGGAAGTGGACCTCACAAGACGCGCTCGACATCGGGGTCGCCACGCCGACCATCAACGCGGCCGTGGAGGCGCGCATCCTCTCCGCTTATAAGGACGAGCGCGTGAAGGCTTCGCAGGTCATCCCACAGCCGCGACGAGACTACGCCGGGGGAAGGGACGAGATCATCAACGCCCTGCGCGCCGCGCTCTACGCATCCACCATCTGCTCCTACGCGCAGGGCATGGCCCTGTTGCGGGCGGCCTCTCGCGAGTATGAGTACAACCTCAACCTGAGCGAGATCGCGGCCATCTGGCGGGCCGGATGTATCATACGGGCGGACATCCTAGATGACATGCGGGCAGCCTTTGATCGCGATCCCGATCTGCCTAACCTGTTGTTCGATTCTAAATTCCGCGATGAGGTCGTCAAGTGCGAGCCGCGCTGGCGGCGGGCGATCAAGGCGGCCATTGACCTCGCTCTCCCTGCGCCCGCCTTGAGCGCATCGCTGGCCTACTTCGACGGATATCGAAGCGCGCACCTGCCCGCCAACCTCATCCAGGCGCAACGCGACTACTTCGGCGCTCACACGTATGAGCGCGTGGATCGGGAGGGCGTGTTCCATACCGAATGGCTCGAGACGTGAAACCGGGACGTGAGAGGTGACCGAGCGTCTCTACTATGCCGACCCGTATCTCACGGAGTTCGAGGCTAGGATCGTCAAGCGTGGCCACGTAGGTGATGCCCCGGCGGTGGTGCTGGATCGCACGGCCTTCTATCCCGAGGGAGGCGGCCAGCCGGCCGACCGGGGCACCCTCAACGGGATCCCCGTCGTCGATGTCCAGGTCGTAGATGGCCGGGTGTGGCACGTGCTCGCCGATGAGATCCCTGGGACGGACGTGTACGGCGCGATCGATTGGGCGCGTCGGCGGGATTACATGCAGCAACACACCGGTCAACACATCCTGTCCCAGGCGTTCGTCCGGGTGGCCGGCGCGGCTACGGTGGGATTTCACCTTGGGGCGACGTACGCCACGATCGACCTCGACCAGACGGGGCTCGCTGACGCGACGCTGGAGGCCGTAGAGCGATTGGCCAACCGCGTGGTGCTGGAAAACCGGTCCGTGCACAGCCGTTTCGTCCCGCCAGGTGAGCTGGCGTCCCTCCCGTTACGCCGGCCGCCCAAGGTGCAACAGGACGTGCGCGTCGTCGAGATCGAGGGGTTCGACTGCTCCGCCTGCGGAGGCACGCACGTGCGGGCCACGGGCGAGGTCGGCTCCATCAAGATCGTGAAGACGGAGCGACGCGGCGATGAGACGAGGATCACGTTCCTGTGCGGCGAGCGAGCCCTGGCGGATTACGCGCGTAAACACGCGCTGGTGCAACGCCTGGTGGCCCGGCTGACCTGCGGCGAAGACGAGATCGAACGGGCCATCGATAGATTGGAGGAAGAGCATCGGGCCGTCCGCAGGGCGCTTCGCGAGGCGGAGGAGGCGCTCCTCTCCTATGAAGCGGACGCGCTCTGGGCATCCGCGCATCCGATAGGCCATATACGGGTCATCTCCCGGGTATACCGTGACACGTCACCAGATCGAGCGCGAAGGATTGCCCAGATGCTGCGCGATCGCCCCGGAACGGTGGTCATGCTGGCGTGCGGAGCCGAGCGTCCACAACTCATTCTCGCCCGAAGCGAGGATGTCCCCGTGGATGTGCGTCTGCTGCTCCAGGCCGCGTGCCAGATCTGCGGGGGACGGGGAGGTGGCCGTCCAGATTGGGCCCAGGGTGGCGGAGGGAACCCCGACCGGCTGGAAGACGCGCTGCGGGCGGCCGCAGAAACGTTACGTGACCAGCTAGCGCGATCATAGCACGATGGATCAAATAAAGGAGCAATGGCGCTCGTTTGAGATGTGGGAGGGTTGTCCTATGGAAGAGTTGGCTCCTGGCGTATTCGCTGTGACCGAATGCAGGGGAGCGAATCCTGGCTTCGTCCTGACCGATGAGGGGGCCATCGTCATCGATACGCCTCAGATCCCGGCCGAGGCCAGGGAGCTGCGCAAGACGATCGAGCGGCTAAACGGTGGCAAGCCCATCCTTTACGTCATCAACACGGATCACCATCGCGGACACATCCTGGGGAATCAATGGTTTCAGCCGGCTCCCGTCATCGCGCATGACGTCGCCTGGAAACATATGAACGGCTACACGGAGAACTTCAAGCAGCGCGTCTATGATTCCTTCCGGCGGGAGCCGGAGATCCAGGCTCAATTCACCGACCTTGAGATCATCAAGCCGACACTCACGTTCAGCAGGCGCCTGTACCTCTTCCTGGGCGGGCGGGAAATCCGCATCATCTGGGTCGGCGGCCATACGCCCGCGACCTCCATCGTCTGGCTGCCGGCCGAGCGCGTCGTCTTCGTAGGCGACGCGGTGTGGGTCGATCAACACCCCTACATGGGGCAGGCCAACTCGAAGGAGTGGCTGGAGGGATTGACCTACATCCGCCGCCTGGACGCGGAGTATATCGTGCCTGGCCACGGGCCGGTGTGTGGACGCGAGGCCACCGAGCGCATGTCGGAGTATATCCGCCACATGCGCTCACGCGTACGCTCCCTCTATCGCGCGGGCAAAAGCAAGCAGGAAACGGCCAACTTATTGGTGGGCGAGCTGCTTACATGGTTCCCGATCCCGCGCGAGCGCAGGTCCCGCATCGAGTCACAGATCAAGTCTGGTATCGGCCGGGTGTGGGCGGAGATCCATCGCGATGGGGCGAGCGGAGACGAATGATCTGAGTAGGGCATGTCGTCGTATGGGGCTGCGCTGTGATAGTCGTGCGTCGGGGGAGGTGATGAGACGATGGCACGGGCGATCGAGGTGGGCAAGCTCACTCCTGCGGACGAGTTGCGTGAGCTGTTGGATCGCGTGGAACGCCGCGTGGCCAACGTGAAAAGCGCCAGCGCGGAGCAAGTCTTCGAGCTCTTCGAGTGGCTGGATCGGATCGCGAGCCTCATGGCGGAATTGGAGGCCGCGGGGGTCGATCTGCGCCCTGAACGCACCCGCCTGGAGAGCGTCGAGGGGATGATGCGAAACCGGGCGGGGATCATCGTGCGCAAGGCAGGCCTGACGCTGTCCAAACGCCGTGAGGAGGTCAACCCAGATGAGTCCCGCTGGTGGTGGTGGCTGGATCGCTTCGTCCTAGAATGCACCCGACGCCGCATCCGACGCGCCCTGATCACGTTGGGCGTGCTCGCCATCCTGGGTGGCGTGGCCTACTTCGCCCTCAACTACCTCTTCCCCACTGACCCTCGGGTGGAGAAAGCCCACGAGCATCAGCTCACCGCGGAGCGCCTGGCCATGGATGGCGACTGGGCCCAGGCTGAGCAGGAGTTCCTGAAAGCCCTGGAGTACACACCGGAGGATCCCACGCTATGGACCTGGCTGGGCGTGACGCGCGAGATGCAGGGAAATCAAGCAGGCGCTGAGGAGGCTTTCACACGGGCGCGAGAGGCCGCCGGCTCTGAGCTGGACTACCTCCTCATCCGCGGGCAGGTGTACACCCAGGCGGGACAGGGGGAGAAGGCGCTGGCTGACGCCAAGAAAGCGGTCGAGTTGGCCCCTGATTCCGCGCGCGCCCATTTCGTGCTCGCTGGCGCGTATGAGGCTACGGGGCAATATGCCGAGGCCATCAAGGAATTTGAGAAGACCTCCGATCTGGCGGAGGAGACGGACCCGCAGCTGGTCGTGTTGGCGCGCATGCGCATGGGCATGCTGATGCAGATGCCCAGCCTGCCCACCGGCACGGGAACTGTGACGGCGACCGTCACGGCACCGTAACGATTCGGGACTATCCGGCGCATAAGGTGACCGGCACTCTGGAAGGCGCCGGTCACCTTTCTTTTCCAAAGAGCGAGCTTTTGTGGTACAATGTTTCGCTCCTGGAAAGCGACCGGGACGCACATGACGAGGGATGCCAGGCGGCCTCCGTGCGGGGTCCTTCGAGCGCACGGGATGGCTGATCATTGACGAGGAGGACAGTCATGAGCGAGGCCACAGATCGCAAGTACTATACCGTCGAGATCGCTGGCGTGACCCGTCACCTGCCGCTGTTCGAAGTGGCGCCGGGGGTTTCCATCGCCATCTTCAACATGCTGGGAGATACCGAGGTGGTGGAGGCGGCGGCGGATGAGCTGGCCAAGCGGCTGCCCAGGGACGCGGACGTGCTGATGACGCCGGAGGTCAAATCGATCCCGCTGGCCCACGCGCTCTCGGTGCGCATGGGCATCCCATATGTGGTGGCCCGCAAGATCCGCAAGCCGTACATGGTCGATTCCATCAGCGTGGAGGTCGTCTCCATAACGACGGGGAAGCCGCAGACGCTATGGTTGGACGGGAAGGATCGCCCCCTCATCAAGGACAAGCGGGTGATCCTAGTCGATGATGTGGTGAGCACGGGGAGCACCCTACAGGGGATGCGCAAGCTTGTGGCCGAGGCCGGCGGCACTGTCGTGGCCGAGGCCGCCGTCTTCACCGAGGGCGAGGAGGACGCCTGGCCGGAGGTCATCGCCCTCGGTCATCTACCGGTCTTCAAGGAGGCTTAAGTCTTTCAATCTAACACTCCGGGCGGGTAAGGTATGATTTGTGGAGGAGAGGGGGATGCAAATGCAAGTAAACAGCCAAACGAAAGATGAGCAGACTCTCGTCAGCATTATACGTTCGCTTCCTCCAGAGCGAATAACACAACTCATTGATTTCGCGCGTTTCCTCGAAGCACAAACACTTATAGAGGAATTAGCGGCCACCGAAAGCACGGCAGAAATTGAGGCGGACATTGCAAAATGGGATGCTCTGTTGGCTTCTGAGGAAGCACAGGAGTTGCTGGATAAACTGGCAGACGAAGCCTTGCAGGAACATAAAGCGGGGCAAACCCGGCCAATACACTTTACAGATGAAGGACGAATTGCACTCGAATGAAGTCAAGCACTACTTCGCGGTTCTGGAAGCTATACGAGGCATTACCTGAAGATATCAGCGTCGGGCTGATAAGGCATATCGGCTTTGGCAATTGAACCCACGTGCACACGGGCTGGACTTCAAACGGATAGGGCAAAGACGACCAGTCTATTCCGTGCGTATTGGAAGGGGATACCGGGCACTTGGTCTACTTGAGGGGGATACGATTATCTGGTTCTGGATTGGCCATCATGATGAGTATGAGCGTCTGCTGAATAGCATGTAAGAGAGATGAATGGTGAGGCGATGATGTTTGATCGGTTGGAGAAGATCGAAGCGCGCTACGAAGAGCTATCGCGGCTCATGGCGGATCCGGAGATCGCCAAGGATCACGCGCGCGTGGCGCGCCTGGCCCAGGAACAGACGGAATTGGAGGAGACGGTCCAGGCCTACCGGCATTGGCGGTCGCTCAAGGAACAGATCGAGGAGGCCCGCCAGATGCTGGAGGATGAGACGGACGCGGAGATGATCCAGTTTCTTAAGGATGAGATCCACCGCCTGGAGAAGGAACTGGAGGAGGCTGAGCAGCGCCTGCGCCAGTTACTGGTGCCGCGCGATCCCAACGATGACAAGGACGTGATCGTGGAGATCCGGGCAGGCGCGGGCGGCGATGAGGCTGGGCTGTTCGCTGCCGACCTGTTCCGCATGTACACGCGCTACGCGGAGAAGAAGGGGTGGAAGACGGAGGTCCTAAGCGCGAACGAGACGGGCATCGGCGGCTTCAAAGAAGTCATCTTCGAGGTCAAGGGGAAGGGAGCCTATAGCCGCCTGAAGTACGAGAGCGGGGTACACCGCGTGCAGCGGGTGCCCGTCACGGAAGCCAGCGGCCGTATCCACACGTCCACGGCGACGGTGGCCGTGCTGCCGAAGATGGACGAGATCGAAGTAGAGATCGATCCCAAGGACCTTCGCATCGACGTGTTTCGCTCGACGGGGCACGGCGGCCAAAGCGTGAACACCACGGACTCGGCGGTGCGCATCACCCATCTGCCGACTGGCATCGTGGTGACGTGTCAGGACGAGCGGTCGCAGCTTCAAAACCGGGCGCGGGCGATGGCCATCTTGCGCGCCCGGCTCTACGACCTAGAGCGTCGTAAGCAGATGGAACAGGTCACCACCACCCGGCGTCTACAGGTCGGGTCCGGCGACCGCAGCGAGAAGATCCGCACGTATAACTTCCCCCAAAACCGGGTGACGGATCACCGCATCGGGCTCACGTCCTATCGCCTGGAGGAGATCCTGGACGGGGAGATCGATGAGTTCATCGAGGCGCTGGCGGCCGCGGATCAGGCGGAGCGCCTTCAGGCCGCCGAACAGACATGAGCCCACGAAGGCATCACATCAAGACATCGGAGGATAGAGAGAACATGCCGGTCAATGTCCGACCAGCCACATCCCAAAGGCGGGAGCAAGATGATCAAACGCATGGAAATCGGGCTACATATATCGTACCATTGGATGTGCTGAAATGGCGATTAGCCCGGAAGACGACGGTGGGGCGGGCGCTCGCGGCGGCCCGACAGCGGCTGAAGGAGGCCGGTTGCGAGACGGCTCGACTGGATGCGGAGGTGTTGCTGGCTCACACGTTGGGCGTCAGCCGCACCTGGTTGTATGCCCACCCGGAGCGCGAGCTGTTGCCAGATGAGGTCGCCAGGTTCGAGTCTCTGGTCGTTCGCAGGGCTCAGCATGAGCCCATCGCCTATCTGGTGGGGCATAAATCCTTCTATGGGTTGGACTTTGTGGTGGACCGCCGCGTGCTCATCCCCCGTCCGGAGACCGAGATCCTGGTGGAACGGGCGATCGAGGCGTTGAGCTGGTTTCGCTCTCACAACGACGACGCGGGCATCGCGAGGAAGGTGCGCGTGGCAGATGTGGGTACGGGGTGTGGGGCCATCGCTGTCACCCTGGCCGTCGAGTGCCCTGAGGTCTACGTCTACGCCACCGACATCTCACAAGACGCCCTCGACGTGGCGGCGCAGAACGTGTGGCGATACGGCGTGGGCGATCGGGTCACCCTGTTGCAGGGCGACCTGCTGACGCCCATCCCCGAACCGGTGGAGATGATCATCGCGAATCTGCCCTACGTGCCGGAATCGGATTGGGCCACGCTGGCACCGGATATCAGGCAATATGAGCCCCGTCTGGCTCTGGATGGCGGGCCGGATGGGCTCGCGTTGATCGACCGCCTGCTGACCCAAGCACCATCCTGGCTCCTCCCCCAGGGGGTCATCCTGCTAGAGATCGGCCACGATCAGGGAGAAGTGGTACGACAGAAGGCGCTACATCACTTTCCATGGGCCCGAGTCGATGTGATTCGGGACTACGCGGACCTGGATCGCATCGTACGCATCGTGACATGAACGCACGGGGGATCCACCCGTCACAAGCGGCAGTGGTTGCGCGATCCACCATCAATGGAGTTCTACATGGCAGAGATCCTTTCGGTAACCACTCCCGAGGCGTTGGATGAGGTGCTCGATCGAGCGGTAGAGGTGCTCCGCTCCGGTGGTCTGGTGGCCTTTCCCACCGACACTGTGTACGGGGTGGCCGCCCATGCCTTCGTGCCTAAAGCTGTAGCACGCATCTATGAGGCGAAACGGCGACCGATCGACCGGGCCATCCCCCTGTTGTTGGCCGATCCGGAGGACATGGAAGCCGTGGCCAAGGAGATCCCGCCACTGGCATGGGAGCTGGCGCGGCTCTTCTGGCCAGGCCCGCTCACGCTCGTGCTGCCTGTGCATCACAGGGTCCCCAAGGAGGTGGTGGCTGGCGGGGACACGGTGGCCGTGCGCATCCCGGATCATATGATCCCCCAGGGGCTGGCCCGACTGCTCCATGCCCCGTTGGCGACGACCAGCGCCAATCGATCCGGTGGGCCGGACGCCATCACCGCGCAGGAGGTCATGGATCAAATCGGGGCCGATATCGACCTGATCCTTGACGGCGGCCCCTGTCCCGGGGGAGTCCCCTCCACGGTGTTGGACCTGACCACGGATCCCCCGCGGCTGCTGCGCCAGGGGCCGATCACCCGCACCATGCTGGCGGATGTCCTCCCCGATGTATGCCCCCTAGAAGAGAACCGAAGGGCGAGAGAGTGATCTCCTCGCCCTTTCATGATTTCAGAAGCACAATCCTCTCGTATGGGCGACCGATCGGTCGCCCATACATTATGTAAAGGCAACGTATGGGTTGTCTCTACATTATCCCGTGTATGCCAAAATGAACGAACGGTATGCTACCGCCGCTCAAACATGCCTATCTCTTACATCGTACGGCTGCGCGAGATACCTTTTGCCCTTCCCCCTCCCTTCACGTGCTCTGAGGAGGCTATCCGCCTGGCGGCCACGCGCAGCAGCCACGTGGCATCACGACCGCGCACAGGGATCACGATCCCTACCAGGTTTCCTTCGGCATCGATCTCACAGGTCACCTGCCGTGGCACCGGCTCTAGCTGATCCTCCGGCGTCCAGGGAGTCAGGTAGAACGTCCCGGTGCGGGCGGCCACGTCATACGTAATGTATCCCCACGACCACGTCTCCGGCTGGGGGACCATATCGAAGCCTTCCAGCAGCTTGCCAAGCCGTAGCCATTTATGATCCTGCACTAGGACGCGCACCAACTCGCCCCGTGGACTGATCTCGCAGACCGCGTTGGCGTGGATCCGGGTGACCTCTCTCCCGCGCGGGCGATCAAATCGGATCTCGATCTGATCCCGTTTCTCATGATACAAGGTCGCACAGATGCGAAAATACACTCGATCCGCCATTTTCAACTCGCTCCATGGACAGGTAGCCGCCCTGCCCCAGGTTGAGGAAGGCGCAAGACGCCTTATCTAGACGGGAGGCCTCCCATGGCTACTAGTTTCCAAAAGTCGGTATCCTCTAACCGAGAGCGTAACTCATCCCGTTTATGCTCAGGCAAGGATAGATCCGGCAAGCGCGGCTCACCACACTCAAAACCGAGCAAACGCATGACCTCCCGAAGCGCGCCTGGGAATCCGAAAGCCTGCAACACACTGGTGACCTCATTCGCCTTGATCTGCAACTCCAACCCCCGCTTCAAATCTCCGGCCTCACAGCTCTCCCGGATCTCCCGATACACTCCTGGCATGAAGTTCAGCGTGGAACCGACATTCCCGCTGGAGCCCATCATCGCCGCGAACAGGCATTGCTCGTCCATGCCGGAGAAGACCGTCCAATCCTGATCGCGAAGCGTTACGATCTGCCTGAATTCATGCATATCGGGCCCCGTATACTTGATGCCCGCCAGGTTGGGGATGTGCTGCATCAACTCCCGCATGAAGGCGACGGCATCGTTCGATCCGCCGAAGATGTACGAGAGGATAGGCAGATCCGGTACCGCCGCCGAGATCTCGGCGAAATAAGCCACCACGCTCCGCGTATCCTGATATAAGGGTGGTATGATGCTGCTCACCGCGGCCGCTCCGGCCTCCCAGGCATGTCGCGCCAGGGCGATGGCATCGCTCACAGCGATGCTTCCCACGTGCACGATGACGGGCACCCGCCCCCTTACCTGATCCAGGACGATCTCCGCCACCCGCCTGCGATCGTCCGCCGACATAAAGATTCCCTCACCGGTGGTGCCGCAGACATAGAAGCCATCCACCCGCTTTTCTAGAAGATATTCTACCAGATCCCGCAACACGGGCTCGTTTACCTCTCCATCCGACGTGAAAGGTGTCAACAACGCAGGCCATACCCCGTGAAACGGACACATACATAATCCTCCAGAGAGTGATGACGCGATGCTTCGTTGTTCTCTCGCCAAAGATGCCCCTTGCATCAGGACGCCGTATAACGGCCGTACTTGTGCAACAATTCCATCAGATAAACGTAATCCGCGAAGCTGACCGTGGGCGGGACGGAGTGATCTGAGTGGTAGATATATCCTCCGCCCCGCTTGGCGATCTCCAGCTTCGAGCGTATCTCCGCCTCCAGCTCTGCCCGAGAGGCCGACATCTTCCGCACGCTGATGTTGCCCATGAAGGCCAAGTCACGCCCATACTCGCGCTTCAGCTCCCGTACATCCAGTCCAGCCTTGGTCTCCAACGGCTGCAACACCTGAATCCCCGCCTCAATGAGACGAGGGATCAGCGTGCGGATGTCCCCATCACTATGTATGAAGTAGTAGATCCCATGGGACCGCAGGTAATCGCCTAAGCGTCGATGTTCCGGGAACAGGACCTGTTCATAGGTTCGAGGGGAGAAGAGCGGTCCCGTGGTCATGCCCAGATCCTCGATCAGAAACAGGCCGTCCGGTTCGATCCCATATCCCCTGGCCTTATCCAATGTCCCGATGATCAGATCCACGTGCGCCCGCGCCATATCAGCGATGAATCCCGGATCGGCGGCCATGTCCATAAGCGTCGCCTCGAAGCCGTGTTTGCGCCACGTGGCCTCGAAGGGACCATACACGTGTAGCAGAATGAAACGCTCCCGCTGACGCAACCTCTGAAAATAATCTGCCATCTCCTCCCAGGAAGGATACGCCACGAAGGGCTCGAAATAGGAGACATGATGGATCCGGCTCGTACCGCTGAAATCCACATCCAGGCGATGCCTCAATCGCTCCCAGTCCTCACGCGTCTTGATCCGGTGATCCAGGTATCCCAGCGCGCCAGCGCGTCCCTTCCACTGCTTCGCGGTGAACCCATGCTTATCCTCACGGATAGTGTATTCCTCCGTCTCCTCCAGAAGCTTCTCCGGTAGCCGAAGGGAGGCGTCCAGGAAGAGCGAGTCGAAGTCGAAGCCGAAGTAATCGCGCAGGTCCACATCCGCCGGCGATCCTTCCTCCCTCCATCGGCCCAACGTGTCCTCCCAGAACGCATCGGCCAGCCCGATACGATCCGGCTCCTTAAATGAGAGAAGCATCCGGATCCGTTCCCTGGAATTCATGGTCATCTTCATCATCGAGACCTCTCAGCGCCCTCTGTATCCTTTTCTGTATCCTTTAAAGTATGAGCCTGGGATCAATGGCGTCGCGCAGCCCGTCGCCGATGAAATTGACGCACAAGACGGTTAACAAGGTCATCACGGCCGGCGGCATCCACATCCAAGGCCCCTGCTGTAATATCTCCAGGTTGCGCGCCGCCTCCAGCATATTGCCCCAACTGGGCGTGGGCAAGGGAACCCCCAGGCCCAGGAAACTCAACCCCGCCTCGGTGAGGATCGCCATCCCCACGGCGAACGTCACCTGAGCCAGCAGAGGGGCCAACACATTAGGCAATATGTGAACGGCAATGATGCGACGGTCTCGCACCCCCAGGCAACGGGCGGCCTCGACGAATTCCTGCTCCCGAAAGGAGAGGAACTGTCCACGCACCAAACGGGCCGTGCCAGGCCAGCTCAACGCCCCAATGATCAGGATCACATTCCGCAACCCAGGCCCCACGAACGCGGCAATGGTCAACATGATGACGATGCTGGGGAAGGTCATCACCACATCGGTCAACCGCATGATGACCATATCCACCGCCCCCCGATAGTACCCGGAGAGCGATCCCAGGATCGTCCCGATGAGGGTGGAGAGGAAGGCCGCGCTCAGGCCGACGGCTAGGGAGACCCGGCCACCATGAATGGTCCGACTCCAGATGTCCCGCCCCAGCCGATCCGTTCCCAGCCAGTGCTCTGAGCTCGGCGGCTGAAAGTGCGCCCGCAGGTCGATCTTATTGGGGGGATAGCGCTGGAAAAGTGGCGCTCCCACGGCCAGGATCGAGATGAGCACGAGGACCAACAGCGAGGCCACCGCCAGCCGGTGACGCCGAAACCGACGCCAGGCTCGTCGCGTAGGGGACTCGACCTCCAGAAGCGCGTCCGCGGCTGGGATAGCCTCCGGCGAAACCTTCACGCCTCGGGTGTCCTTCGTCATTCTCACCCTCTGCTGCCCCCTTCATCGTAACGGATTCTCGGATCGACCACCGAATAGAAGATATCCGTCAACAAGTTCGCCGTCAGAATCACGACGGCTGAGACCAGGTTGATGCCCATGATCAGGGGATAATCCCGGGACAGGACGGCATCCAAATAAAGCGATCCCATGCCCGGCCAGCTATAGATGGTTTCAATGAACACCGCGCCCACGACCAGGTTGGGGATGCTCAGGCCGATGATCGTCACGACGGGGAGGATGGCGTTACGGAGCGCGTGACGTAGAATCACGATGCGCTCCGGTAACCCCTTGGCTCGCGCGGTCGTGATGTAGTCCTGCCGGATCACCTCCAACATGCTAAAGCGCGTATAGCGCATATAGGTGGCGATGTAAGCCAGGCTAAGCGTGCTGGCCGGTAAAACCAGGTGATAGAGCAAGTCACCCACCGAGTGATCCCGGCCAATGGTCCACATCCCCCCTGATGGGAAAAGTTTCAAACGCACGGAGAAAAAGTACAGGCCGAAAATGCCCGAGATAAAGGCAGGCATGGAGATGCCAACGAAAGAGAGCCCCGTCAGGGCGAAATCCCACAAGGAATACTGGCGCAGCGCGGTGAAAACTCCCAGGGCGATGCCGATCAATGTGCCGAAGAGGAGGGCGGCGCCGATGAGGATCAGCGTCGCCTGCAGACGACGCCCGATGATCCAGGCGACATCATCACCGTTTTTGAACCGATAACCCAGATTGCCATGAAGCACCTGATTCAGCCAGCGGAGATAACGCACGGGGGCTGGCGCGTCGAGCCCTAGCCGGATCCGCAATTGTTCCATATCAGCGGGCGTCATTTCCAGCTCAGGGTTGATGAAGAAGTCCGTGACGTCCCCTGGCGCCAACTCCGTCAGGGCGAAGATGATGATCGTCACGCTGATGAGCACAGGGATGTTAATGAGGAGCCGTCGTAGCAAATACCTGCCCATACCGCCACTCACCATACGTGCGGAGGGGGCGGATGATCCGCCCCCTCCCTTCCTAAGCGATCATCCTTCAACTATTTCTCGACGTACCATGTCTCCGGATGATCCTCATACGGACCGCCGCCCGGCGCCGGGAACCAATAGAAGTCCTTGACCTTGTTGCTGGCGGCGCCAAAGCGGATGGAAGTCCACATATACCCTTCCAACGCCTCCTCGTTCTGGAAGCGGCAGATCTCCCTCAAATCCTGCAGGTAGGCATCCGGGTCGATCTCCGCCTGCGCCTTCCGCAGCAGGGCGTCGAAATCGGGATTCTTGTAGCCGGACAGGCTGCCGCCCTCAGCTCCAGGGAAGCCATCGCTGAGGTAGAAGTTCCACGGATAGTTGCCGATGTTCACGCCCAGGCCGCGGTAGGAGACATCCCAGCCCTTGCCGGTGTAGAACTCGGCGTTGTAGGCAGGCACGTCCATGAAGCGCGGCGTCATCTTCACGCCGACATCCGCCAGATAAGCCTGGATGGCCTGCAGGGCATCCTTATGGAACTGGCTGGTGTAGTAGGTCCAGGCTTCAAATTCGTAATTATAGTCCCACCCGGCCTCA